>CALJEJ010000011.1 GCA_938074745.1 uncultured Endomicrobiia bacterium | reverse complement strand
CATTTTTTATACTTTTTACCGCTGCCACAGGGACAAGGTTCATTACGGCCAATTTTTTTCTTTATTTGGATTTTTTCAGTATATTGTTGTTTTTGTACGTAAGTCAAAGTTGAATTAGCCTGTTTTTCTTTAGAGGTAATTTCTTCTTTGTATTTAGTGGTTGGGGTTTGTTTGACAATAGTTTGTGTTACTGGTTGAAGTTTAAATATATACTCAATAGTTTCTTCTCTTATTCTTGTTTGCATGTTTTTAAACAAAATAAAACTTTCTTTTTTATATTCAACAATAGGATCTTTTTGTCCATAAGAACGCAACCCAATAGATTTTTTTAAATGGTCAAGTTCGTAAAGATGTTCTCTCCATGCGAGGTCTATCATATGTAACAATACTATTCGTTGAAGTTCAGAGAATACTTCTTTAGTTAAAGTTTTTTCCCGCAAATAAAATTTTTCTTTAATTATATTTATTAACAGATTTCGCAATTCCTCTTTTGTAATTTTATAAATTTCTTGTTCAGAAAGATTTAAATTAGCAGAAAATACTCTTGATAACCACAGTTGTATATTACTCCAGTTCCATTCTTCAGGATGTTTGTCAGAACAGTATAGTTCAATTTTTTCTTCTACAGATTCTTCTATCATTGCCATAATGCGTTCAGAAATATCCTCTCCTTCAAGAATTATGTTTCTTAACGAATATACGGCTTCTCGTTGTTTATTCATCACACTGTCGAACTCAAGCAACTGTTTTCTTATTTCGTAATTCATATTTTCAACACGTTTTTGAGCCCGTTCTATAGATTTTGTAATCCAAGGATGTTCAATTTTTTCCCCTTCTTTCATTCCTAAGCGCTGCATAATATTAGATAATCGTTCTCCACCAAACAATCTCATTAGTTCGTCTTCTAAAGAAACATAAAATCTTGATTCTCCGGGGTCACCTTGACGACCACTTCTTCCACGTAGTTGGTCATCAATACGTCTTGCTTCATGCCGTTCTGTACCAATAACACGTAACCCACCTAACTTTACAACTTCGTGATATTGTTCATTATGAAGAAATTCTACATTACAATCTTTTAATTTACAAAGTTCATTAGGCGAATTTTGTGGATCAGGTTTGCCACCCAGAATAATATCTACTCCTCGGCCTGCCATGTTTGTAGCTACGGTAACAGTTTTAAGTTTACCTGCTTGAGCAATAATTTGTGCTTCACGTTCATGATGTTTTGCGTTTAACACTTGGTGAGGTATACCACGACGACGAAGTAATGAAGATAAAAGTTCATTTTTTTCAATAGACCTTGTACCTACGAGGACAGGTTGACCTCTGCGATAACAATCTTCAATTTCTTTTACTATAGCAGCCCATTTTTCTTTTTCAGTTCTGAATATTACATCTGGGTAATCTATTCGTATCATTGGTTTGTGAGTAGGAATCACAATTACTTCTAATTTATACACACCCCAGAATTCGTCAGCAGAAGTTATAGCGGTACCTGTCATACCAGCAAGTTTTTTATACATACGAAAGAAATTTTGAAATGTTATAGTAGCGAGTGTTTGGTTTTCTTCACGTATAGGTAAATTTTCTTTTGCTTCAATACATTGATGTAACCCGTCGGACCATCGTCTTCCTGGCATAAGTCGTCCTGTAAATTCGTCCACAATAACAATTTCACCATCTTTCACCACATAATGAACATCTCGGTGAAAAAGTTTATGTGCACGTATTGCTTGGGTAATAATATGTACCCAATCAGCAGTTAAGTCGTCGTAAATATTAGATATTCCCAAAAATTTCTCACATTTCATTATTCCAGTATCAGTAAGAACTACAGTATGATTTTTTTCATCAACCACAGCGTCATAACCTTTATAGATATCAATACCTCTATATTTTGCTTCTATTTCTTCATCTTCAGTAATCATTTTTATATTAAGTCGTGGAACTATACGATTGGCTATATAATATTTTTCAGTAGATTCTTCTGCAGGGCCGGAGATAATCAATGGTGTTCTTGCTTCGTCAATAAGTATGGAATCAACTTCGTCTACAATTGCATAATGTAATTCTCGTAATACTCGGTCTTCTTTTCTTAAGACCATGTTATCTCGTAAATAATCAAACCCAAGTTCGTTGTTAGTGACATATACTACGTCACAAGCATACATTTGTCTTCTTTGTTGTGCTGCCATATCGTGTTGTATATACCCTACACTGAGACCTAAAAGTTCATAAATTGGTCCCATCCAGTAACGGTCACGTTTCGCTAAATAGTCATTTACTGTTACAATATGTACACCTTTTCCTTCTAATGCATTTAGGTATGCAGGTAATGTTGCGACAAGTGTTTTTCCTTCACCAGTTTTCATTTCAGCGATTTTACCTTGATGTAAAACAATTCCGCCTATAAGTTGAACATCAAAATGTCTTAGATGGATAGTACGTTTAGCAGCTTCTCGTACACAGGCAAACGCTTCTGGTAATATTTCGTCAAGAGATTCTCCGTTAGCAATTCTTTGTTTGAACTCAAAAGTTTTTTGTTTTAATTGTTCATTAGAGAGAAGTTCAAACTTCTGTTCATAAGAGTTGATTTTTTCAATAATTGGGGTAAGTGACTTTAAATAACGTTCATTATGTGAACCAAAAAGTTTTGATAAGATAAATTTTAACATATGGATATTAGTTAGAGTAGAAATGAATATAAAAACAACACTTCCCCGGAATATCTTTATTCCGGGGAAGATGTTTCCTTGATGGTTCTTTAGAACTTTTAGTTTCGAGCAAAGTTGTAACAGAACTTGTTATTGATTTTTTCTTCTTACATTTATTGCTTTAGGTCCCTTTGACGTATTTGTTATCTCAAATTCTACTTCCTCACCCTCTTTTAACGTTTTAAACCCTTTAGATTGTATACCTGAGAAATGAACAAACACATCTCCAGAACCGTCATCACAACTTATGAACCCGAAACCTTTTCGTTCATTGAACCATTTCACTTTACCTTTTGGCACTACTAACTTCACCTCCTTTTTGGATTAAAATTCAAGTCCTTCAATTTCAACAATCTCAGGACTTGTAAGAGATTCAAAGAACAAATTCATTATTAAAAAATTTTTTAAATTACAATATTTATTGAAAATTGGATATTGCTTCTAACTGTTTTTTTATTTGTTCTACGTTAGGTGGATTATGTGAAATTATAAAATTAAGTTGTTCTTTTGCTAAGGAAAATTTTTTCTGTTGGATATATGCCAAAGCTAAGTTATATCTTGCGGTTAAATTTTCCGGGTTATCGGATATGATTTCGTTATACAACTTTATTGCAGTATCATAATCATTTTTTGAAAAATATATATTCGCTAAATAAAATTTTGCTAAAGTATCTTTAGGGAAAAGTTGTAAAATTTCGTTACACAATTTTATTGCATCATCAAAGTTCTGTTGAGATATTTTTTGGTTTAGTTGTGACATTAAACTTTCATATTTATCCAAAGGTGTATTTTTTAAATTAAGTTTTTTAGATAGTGCAATATAATTTCGTTTTGCAAACTCATAGTTTGGGTCTATTTGTAATGCTTTATAGTAACACTCTAACGCTTTTTTTTCTTCACCAGATTTTATGTATAAATATCCCAAATTGTTAAAAAAATCTTTGTTGTCTGGGAATATTTCTACTGCTTGTTCAAAAAGTTTTATTGCTGGGGTTAGGTTTTGTTCTATATTAGTTAACAATATACTGCCTAAAGCCATATACGCTTCTTTTGATAATGGGTTAATAAATAATGCTTGAGAATAATGGAGTTTTGCCATATCAAAATTTCCTATTTGTGAATACACCGTGGCTAAGTTAAAATGTATTTCGTCATATCCACAGTTACTTGCTAGCGCTTCGTAATAATAGTAAATTGCCTCTTTTAGTCTTTTTGCCCGGGCATAATTGTTTGCAAGTTCATAGTTATTATTTACTTCATATTTTTGTGCTTTGTTTGCGTTACTAAGATACTTTATGGCGAGTTCTATTTCGTTCCGTTTTGAATATTTAAACCCTTTAAAATAGTTTATTTCTCCAATAAAGTTAAAAATTAATCTAAGGATGATCATACTACCCACTAAGACTAAAGCTATTTTTGAAATTGTATTAAACTTTATAATTTTTTCTTTTCTTGTAGGATCAAAAGATGGTATTGCTCCGATATTGAAAAAATACAAAAATGCTGGAATACAAAAATGTATTGTTACATTTAGCAAATTGTCTACTAACATCCCTACTACCGATGATAACAAACCTATTATTAAAAGTTTATCAAACTTCTCTTGTGTAAATTTGATAAGTTTATAACTATAAATGAATAACACTACGTAAAATAAAATATATAATCCGAGACCGATAATTCCAGTTTGAGCCCAGACTTCAATTATTTCGTTATGTGCGTTATTTGCGTGTGTTCTTAAACCCTTAAACTTTTCTAAAAATAAATAATATCCTTGATAGAACGGATAAAATAACTCATACAATCCCCAACCTTTCCCAGTAATAAATTTCTCTTTAATCATTTCAAACCCGCATAACCATATCATTAACCTTTGATGGAACGGTCCGTAGACTGATTGAGGTTTTGTCAAAGTTTGAGTAGTTTCAAATATTCTTCCGACAGGAGGAGGGTTACCACCAATTGGACTTTGAGGCCAAAAAAGAAAAATTAAAACTAAACTAACTATAAGAAACACTAAAGATTTTTTCTTTATCAATTCTTTTTGTGTAAAATATGTAAGTAATATGAAAAATATCAGACTTATTCCCAACCCTGCCCAGGAAGAACGTGTCAACGTAGCCATTAAAGCACAAAAATAACTAATCATACATAAAAACATAAACACAGTGTTTTTATTATAGAGATAATATGCAAGACTTACTGGAAATAACAAGATTAAATAAGAAGATAAAAAATTTGGGTTACCAAAAGTAGAAACACATCTTCCACCAAATGGATTTAAAGTTTTAGGCCAGATAAGTTCTATTCCAAAATATTGCAGCACTCCGTAAATACTCGCTAACAACCCTACAAAGAACAACGTATGATATATCCAACCAAAATTTTCTTTATTTACAAAATTTGTTGCAAAAAAATATACTAGTAAAACGTTTGTTATAGTAAACAAAAATTTTTTAAATCCTTCGTTGAAAATACTATATTTTAGAAAATTTTTGTGATAAACATTTAAAGAGTCAGTGATAAGTTGAGGAATATGATAGTTGTGAGATAAAAAAAGTAAGGAAATTATCCAACTGAATATTGCAAAACTGTAAAAGCACAACATAGGGAAATCCACAGGACTGATTTTATGTTTGATAGCATTTTGTTTAAGTAGAATTATAATCCACAATAAAACCATTCCTGCCTGTGCAAAAACTATCTGAAAATAATATGGGTTACGAGTTAAATCAGTAAAAAATACCAAAGGTGAAATGAGAATAATTATAAAAAATATTGTAGATACAAGTTTTGAGTTCATATCCCGGTTAATTTAGACAAGTTTATATCTTGTGGGAAGAGTTGTTGATACCATTTTATAATATTATTAAGTTTTTCTTGTTGATTAGTTTCTTTGTACAACACAATCAAGTTTTTCCATGCTTGTAAATTATCTTTATATCTTTTTACAGCACGAAGATAGAATTTTTCAGCGTTAGCAAAATCTTTCCTCACATAATATAAATTACCAAGTTGTAAATATGTTTCTGAATATTGTGCTCTACGTTCTTGATATTCAGGTCCCACCCAGTCCTCTTTTGAAAACAGGTAATGTTCTCTTTTATGGTACTCACAACAGTTCCATTGAGTTTCTTCTTCAAATTGTTTTTTAAGTTCTTCATATTCACGTTTTTCTTCTTCGCTACGAATTTTTTTAGGATTTATCACATCCTCTACATTATTACACAACCACTGGACATAAATATGAGCTTTATATACTTTTTCTGCCATTTCTATATTCCCCATTTGAAGATAAATCCATGCCATTCTTTGGTAGTTTACGTGGAATATAGGATCTATTTTATGATATTTCCAAAAACATTCTAATGCTTTGTTCCAATAATAATTTGCTTTTTCAACATTACCCAAATTTTTAAAATACGCACCTAATTTTAAATATACCACACCTGCTTGATGATGGCTTTGGACATAATTTGGTGCTAGTTTCCAAACATCTTCGTATTTTGCAATTGAGCGTTCAGGATCTACTCTTCCTTTTTTGCCTAAATCTATCTCACTCCATGGTAGATCTGTTTCTTTATCTCCCCATTCGGGATGAAATTCACGGTTTAACAACCATCTATCATTGAATACATTACCCATAAAATAGTGGCACATTATAAACCCTGGATTGTGTTTTGCTACTATATTGTAATTTGTCAATGCTTCAGACCAGTTACCTTGTTTTGAATAAAATATGGCAATGTTATGATGTATATCACCTATAAAATATCCTCTAAAAACCGTAAACAAATATCCTGCAATAAAAATTAAACTCAGTTGAACTACGCTGATAAAATATTTCCATACATTGTTAAATTTTTCCTTTAAAGATAATTCATGTTTAAATTCCGAAAATGGGATTTTACCTGATTCAAGTATCAGTCCTATTATAAACAAACAGGCAACTACAGTAATTGCAACATTACTTACCATTTTCCACCATAAAAAATTAAATAGCCAGAATAAAGAAAATACAAAAATTCCAGTAAATGCAGAAATCACATTTTTTTCTTTAGAAAACACAGGTAATGGATTGTTAACAACTAATGCGCCAATAAGACCTACTAAAAGCCACAAAAATACGCCCGAAGAAACAAATCGTAATGAGACACAAACAAAATTATGTGTTAAAGTAGCCCAAAATCCAGACAGCAATCCTAACATAATGTATGCACGGATATCTTCGGAAACTTCTTTAATTTTCCCTTTTTTGTCAGTGACCATTGTTGGTAAGCTAAATTTTTTTAATGCAGCTATTCCTGAAAATGTAAAAGTTGATATTAACCACAAAAATATCCCTATACCTATCATACCTTCGTCATACCATACTTCTAAATACTCATTTTCTGGATGGTCAGATTCAGTATTATGTTTGCCTTCTATATAGAATATTTGAGGTCGTCTCCATGCAGGGTATGTGACATAAAAAGTCCCTATTCCATTTCCCAATATTGGTGAGACGTTTATCATTTCCCAACAAGAAGTCCAAGTGTATATTCTAAACTTTGCTGAGTGTCGTCTTTGAGTTAGTTGGTAATACACTCCTAAGGTGGTTATTAAAACAATCAGAATAATACTGACAAATACATATTTTTTAATATTTACAGTTTTAAAATGGGTAAAGTAAGTTAGATATAATAGCCAAAAATAAACAAATCCTGCAGCGTATCCTATCCAAGTACCTTTTGAATATGTGACGTATGCATTAAAGGATATCATTAACCACAAAATTAAAAGTAAAGAATTTTTTGTTTTCATAAACATTGCCAACACTATAGGGCCCATCACAACAAGAAAGTCGCCGTAAAAGTTTGGATTTCCAAACGTAGAAAACACGCGTGTCCCGAACGCTTGTCGCCATATAAACGGGTCAATACCAGGTTCAGGATTGGGTAAGAAAAATTTTATATCCAGAAATTGTATTAATCCATAAAAAGTAGAAATGAATACTGCGACATATAACCATCTTAACAATCGTGAAAATTTTTCTACACTGTTAAACTCACGGATTACTAACAAACTTATTCCCATATAAATAACCCGACGGATAAGTTCCATACCTGAAGCTTTTTTCATTGAAGACATTACAAGATGTGAATTTATTCCCGAGATAAGGAACAGTATAATAGGTAACACAATACTCAAATTGGAATAGTAAAATTTTATTTCTTCAGTTGGATTTTCCAAAATTTTAAGTAGCCACAAAAGAATTAACAATGTCCCACCAATTTGTATCAATGTAATTTTTATTTGGCAAGAATCATAAGTTCGCAGATAAAACATTACTGCAATGAGTAGGTATAGTATAGGAAGGCCGTATTTTATTAGATTATCACACAGATAAAATATATAACTGTTTGTTTGCTCTTTTATAATTTTGTTATTTTGATATTGTGGATTTGATACTATCATGAATTTTTGTTAAAAACTGAATTTTAGCCGATGAGTGGATTCGAACCACCAACCTATCGCTTACGAAGCGATTGCTCTGCCATTGAGCTACATCGGCAATTTTAGTTTATAATACGATATTTATAAAACCTTTGTCAATATCATTAAGAAGTTATTTTTATTGAATTATAAATAATTTTTTTGTAAAATTTACGAATTGTCAATTTAAAACAACTTTTTAAAAATATGAAAAGAAATTTAGAGTATTTGTTAAAACAATCAACCACTCCAGCACAATATACAAATTCTGAATGGAATTCTGAACATTTCTCAGTGTTGAACAAAAAATACCGTAATAATGTAATAAAAGTATGTCTTTGTTACCCAGACAAATATGTTGTTGGTATGTCAAATTTAGGAATAGAAATTTTGTACAAGTTGTTGAACAGTTTTGACGATATTTTATGTGAACGAGTATTTGCTGTAGAACCTGATTTAGAAAAACTGTTGTTAAAGGAAAACGAACGTTTATTTTCTTTAGAGTCGCATACACCATTAAACGAGTTTGATATTATAGGATTTTCGTTACAAAGTGAACTTTGTTATACAAACATTTTTACTATTTTACATTTGGCAAAAATTCCTTTTAAATCTGTCCAACGGAAAAAATTGTTTCCGTTAATAATAGCAGGTGGGCCGTGTAGTTGTAACCCTGCAGTGTTAAGCGACTATATAGACTTTTTTGTTTTAGGTGAAGCAGAAGATTCAATTTTATCTATTATAGATATCGTAAAAAAATATAAGTTTAAATTAACAACTGAAAAAAAAGTATCAGAAGAACAACTAAAATTTTTGTTATTAAATGAAATTAATAATTTAGATATGACATATGTTCCTATGTTGAATACTGACAAACCAGTTTATCCTCAGAAAGTTGATATAAATAACAGTTTTTATCCAAGATTTCCAACAGTTCCTAATATACGAATAATACATCAACGACTAAACATAGAACTTACTCGTGGTTGTGGTTACAACTGCAATTTTTGTCAAGCAGGATATATTTATCGACCGTTACGTATGCGCGAGTTTTCCACTGTAATAGATTTGGTTCACGATGGTATTCTTTCTACAGGATATAACGAAGTTACATTTAGTGGATTTTGTGTGACAAATTATCCTAAACTTGTTGAACTTATAAAATTAACAAAAGAAAAGTTTTGTAATGATATGATTTCTATTTCATTACCATCGTTAAGAATTGATGATATTACTGAAGTTCTTATATCAGAACTTGCTTCTTTTAAAAAAGTAGCAATAACTGTTGCACCAGAAGCAGCAACTGAACGGTTACGCAGGGTAATAAATAAATTTGTTTTTGACAGAACAATTTATGAAAAATTGTTGTTACTTTACAAATATGGAATTAGAAAAATTAAGTTATATTTTATGATAGGAATTCCTACGGAAACAATTTCTGATGTAGAATCCATAGGTTTAATGATAAAAACATTAAAGAAGTTATTGCCTGGTATGGAGTTTAATGTTACGGTAACACCGTTTGTCCCAAAACCTCATACACCATTTCAATTTGCCAAGATGGAATCTTATGAGGAATTAATTAACAAGATGTCAATATTAAAAAAATATTTAAAGAATAATTTGCGCAAAACTAATTTGTTTAGTTCTTTAATAGAAGCACTTATTTCTCGTGGTGATAAAAAAATCGGTAATTTAATAGAATCCGTCTGGAACGAAGGTGCACGGTTTGACGCTTGGGACGAATATTTTAATCCTGATATTTGGTTAAGAAATATTAAAAAAATGGGTATAAATCTTGAAGAGTATGTATATACACAAACAGACGAAACCACACGATATCCCTGGGATGTGGTAAAATATGGATATGACAAAAAATATCTTTATAAAAAATTTGTTGATTCTGTTGAAATTTCTAAAAATGACTTTTCTACAAACAAAGTTTTTTATCTTAATATTGAAGATACTAAGCATAGTTTCACAAAAAAAGTTATAACTTTACAAAACCAAATTTTAACACAACAAAAAAATTCACTGGTCGTTTTAAGACTAAAGTTTGCAAGGTATAATACTGCAAAATTTTTGTCACATCTTGACCAGATAGAAATTTTTAGACGAACTCTAAGAATGAGTAGGTTACCTTTGTGTTATACTTCAGGGTTTAGTCCACAGATAAAAATGTCGTTTGGTCCACCAATTTCTGTCGGTCATGAAAGTAAATCAGAATTTGTAGATGTAGAGTTGTATGAAAATGTTCCTTTAGATATTGTAAAAAAAAGGGTTAACGAGAAATTACCTGTTGGTTTTTCCTTACTTGAGGTAAAAAAATTTTATTGCGGATTAAAAGATATTCCATCTTTAGAAAGTAGCATAAATTTAGCAGAATATTATATTACCTCTTCTGAAGACATCTTTGACCTACAAACATTACAGAAATTTTTAAGTTTAGATAAATATGTTTTTGAAAAACATAAAAAAGACAAAATTGATAAAATTGACCTTCGTGAGATAGTAAAAACAATAGAGATTTTATCACCGAACAAAGTCCGTCTAATGTTAAGATTTGCTCCGAATAAAACGTTGAAACCTGAAGTTGTGATTAGAGAAATATTTAATATTTCGCAAGAAAATGTCTGGTATTTGGATATAACAAGAGAAAATTTGTATATAGAAACTTTTAGAGGAAAAATTTTAGAAGTTATGTAAAAAGGAGGCTAGAGAAATGAAATTTGAACTTATAGATTTAACTCAACCATTATCAACACAGACACCAGCTTGGCCTACGTATGAACCGTTACAAGTGAAATTTTTTAAACGGTTGGTTCCCAACGGAGCCAATGGTCAGTTAATAACCACTTCTAACCATGTTGGGACACATTTAGATGGAGCATTACATTTTTGTACTCATGGTAGAGATATAGCTTCTATACCGTTAGAAGAACTTGTCTCAGAAGGTGTAATAGTTGATATCAGTGATATTGCAGAAGATTACGGAATTTATACTTCTGAAGATTTAATTTCAAGAGCAGAGATTAAACCGGGTGATATTTTAATAATTCATACTGGATACCATCATTATTCTTGGGATCAACCTCAGGCAGATGAAGTACGATATATGTGTAAACATCCCGGACCTACTATGGAATTTGCTGAATGGTGTAAAAAAATGAAGTTCAAATGGATAGGAGTAGATTGTGGTTCAGCAGACCATCCTATGAATACAAAAATTCGTGATTGGATGCCGGAACTTGCAAAAGAGTGTGAAGAATATTTTATCAAAAAATACAATAAAACTTTACAACAAATCTTCCCTTACGAACACTATCAATTAATGCATACACAACTTTTCCCATTAAATATTATCCATGCGGAAAATCTCGGTGGAGATATTGATAGAGTGTTGAATAGAAGGTTAATAATAGGTGCTTTTCCGTGGAAGTTTGTAGGTGGCGAATCTTCTATATGTCGTATTGTAGCTTTTGTTGAAAAATGATAGGGTTGAAAATATTTGTAGTGATTTTAATAATATCTTGTTGTAACATTTTTGGACAAAAGCAACAGGAAATACTTTTTTTAAGAAAAATGTATTTACAAAAAAAAATTTCTACTACTACTGTTAAACAGTTAGAAAACTCTTTTTTTGACTATCCTGAGGACGTGGTAAAAAATCTTATTTTGTTTGAATTTTATCTGGACAGAAACGAACTTTCTGTTGCATTACAATATGCACAACAGTTACAACCATTTTATCCTATTAACCAGTTAGTAAACTTTAGATTAGGTAAAAAATATTTTGATGAGAAAAAATTTGAAGAATCAACAATATGGTTTGAACATTGTATAAAGAACGATTCACAGTTTCATGAAGCACGAAAATTTCTTGCAAAAAATTTATATAATTTAGCAAGATATAAAGAAGCATATAGACATTATAACGTTCTTTCTTGGTTTAAACCAGATAAAGAAGATTTAGTTGTTTTAGAATATTTATCTTCTTACGTTAACCAAAAACCTTCACAACTTCAGATTCAATTTTCTTCCATAACGACAACTACAGAAATTTTGAATACCCCTTATATCCAAGTAGGAATTTCTACTAAAGACAATGGAAAAATTTTAAGGATAGATGCAGTAAAATTTTACGTAAGTGACAAATTTGTAATATTGGATGACAAAGATGAAAAAATACTTGAATGTGAAGGTGGGACTGAAAACGAATGGACTGTAGTGTATCGTGAAAGAATAAAATCTATTTGTATAATTTCTCCTTATCTTAACAAAGAATATAGAAAAAAAAGTAAGTTTATAACAATAAAACCTGTATCAAACAACGCTACAATTGTAGTTAAAGAATACAAATGGTTTAAATCAGTATTTCCGATAAATAAAGAGTTTCGTGGAGTTCTTGTAATAAAACAATTCCAAGACCAGATTATAGTCACTAACAAATTGTTTTTAGAAGAGTATCTTTATAGTGTGGTTACAAAGGAAATTGGGAAAGATAAACCAGAGGAAGCGTTAAAGACACAAGCAGTTGTAGCCAGAACACTTGCATTGTTTAGAAAATACAATAATGTACATAAACATTTTGACGTATGTTGGGGACAACATTGTCAAGTATACGACGGGGTAAAATCTGAATCAACTTCTACAATAAAAGCAGTAAAGGACACTATAGGAGAAGTGGTTGTGTATAATGACAAACTTGTTCATCCATTTTTTCATGCGAACTGTGGTGGTATAACTTCTTCAGGCGAGATTTTTGGTGTTTACAAAGAATATCTTGCAAGTGTTTGTGAAGTTATAAATACAAAAACTTATGAAATACAAAATCTTTATTATTGGTATTTATTTCCACCGGATATTTATTGCAAACAATCTACATTTGTTCATGCTGGATTTTCAAGATGGTGCCGTGTAGTTGAACAACAAATGTTGTCAAAATATCTTAATGAAAAATATAAAATAGGTAAACTAAATTCTATAGAAATATTAACCCGTTTGCCTAACGGTTATATTACAAAAATTAAATTGTGTGGAAGTAACAAAAATAAAATCCTTACTAAAGAACATATGATAAGAAATATTGTTCCTTATGGTCCACTGAGGTCTACATCTTTTTTTATAGAATATAATGAGAACACCAAATGTTATTATTTTTGGGGTGGAGGTTGGGGTCACGGTGTTGGTATGTGTCAAAGTGGTGTTTGTAATCTTGCAGAACAAAAAGAAAATTATGTAAATATAATAAAACACTATTACCCAACTACAGAAGTGAAAAAGATATATTAAAAGGAGGGATGCGTGAGTGGTTGAAACGGTCCCGCTCGAAACGGGATTCTCGGTTATAAATACCGAGACGGGGGTTCAAATCCCTCTCCCTCCGTAATAACAGATAAAATTTTTGTCCCTGTTGAAATGTTAAGAATTAATTTTATAATATATAAAAGGAGGTAAAATTTTTGTGAACAATCCATTTATAGTATTTGTGATAACCATATTTTTGGTAAGTTTCGTGGTACTAGTTGTATATTTAATTCTTACATTAATTCAAATAAGACAAACAGCGAAAGAAATAGAAATTGTGACAAAAAAAATTAGTCATCAATTGGACAATGTTGGCAATATAACTGAAGTATTTTCTAAGATGACAAGCTCAATTTCTTCCCCGTTAATAACTGTCATAACTGCGATACCCAATGTTGTGTCTGCAATAAAGAATTTATTTAAAAAAGGGGGTGGATAATGTGTATGAGCAACGAACATAATTCAGGTAGCACTTTATTAGCATTTTTAGTTGGATTAGTAACTGGTACAATTTTAGGGATACTGTTTGCTCCTGCTGAAGGGAAAGAAACAAGAAAAAAGTTAGTTAAATATTTAGAAGAAATTGAAGACAAAGGCGAAGATTTTATTGAAGAAGGGAAAAAATTTATTTCTGAAGGAGCGAAAAAAGTTAAGACAATTATTGAAGAAGGAAAAGAAAAGTTAGAAAAAAAATTTTCCAAAGAACCTTCTGAAGAATAATAACAGTGCCGAGGTAGCTCAGTGGTAGAGCGTCGGTCTGAAAAACCGAGCGTCGGGAGTTCGATTCTCTCCCTCGGCATTCAGAATTAAATGTTCTTTTCAGTAAGTAAATTTTCTAAGATGAATAGAATTTAATATTCCTACAGAAATAAACGATGAGACTAAGTTTGACCCGCCGTAGGAAAGAAAAGGTAAAGGTATACCTATTACAGGCAATATACCTAAGCACATCCCAATATTAAAAAAGAAATAAAATACAAACATTGAAGTTATTCCACAGGCAACTAAACTTCCATAAGTATCTCGGGATGTTGTCATTATATTAATCCCTTCCAGTATAATAAAAAAGTATAATATTATTACAATCAATGAACCTATGAACCCCAGTTCTTCAGCAATTAAAGAAAATATAAAATCGGTATGTTTTTCAGGGACAAACCCTAACTGTGTTTGTGTTCCTTTAAACAATCCTTTTCCTAAAATTTTCCCGCTGCCAATTGCAATACGTGTTTGTATAACCTGATATCCTGCGTCAGTTGGGTCCAAGTTAGGATTTATAAATGCAATAAAACGTTTTTGTTGGTACGGTTTAATAAATTTAGCGCTTGCTACTACAGAAAATAAACTTAAATTTATTATTAAAATACCCAATATTAAATGGTTTAATAAAATATTGAATTTCAGATTATATAATATCCACCATATAAATGCAAATGTTATTGTAACAGTAACCGCCAAGATAAATATTTCTTTTCCTTTCCCGAGTAAACATAAATAAATCCAATTTAACCATTTTGGTAGTAGAGACAAATTACTTAAAGATAGTAATGTTTTAAGAATAAAAAGTGTTCCTGTAAGGATTATGTATATAAATAAAGAAATTAACAAATTCTTTTTTATACCAGCGAGATAAAATATACTCAGAGTTACCGGGAAATACACAACTGCAGCAGAGATATCAGGTTCAAGAAGAATTAAAATTAAAATTATCCCTAGCATTAACATTGAAATTAAAAATTTTGTTATTTTTTCATTAGTTGTCCAATCTTTGTCTAAATATCCAGATAGTGAAAGTAAAAATAAAATTTTGACGATCTCTGATGGTTGAAATGAAAAAAGTTTTAAATCAATCCATGCACGGGTTCCTCTAAACGGCGTGCCTAAAATTAAAACTATAATTAACATTACTACAGCGGTTATGTATGTGAACATATAGTATGTTTGAAAAATTTGGTAATTAATTATACTAAACAAAATCATTAAAATAATTCCTATTATCCATGCGATAGATTGTTTTGATAAAAACATTAACGATTTGCCAGTATTAATAGTAGAAGAATAGATCATTATAAATCCTAAGATTGTTAAACATACTGTAGTAACTATTAATTTCCAGTTAGTTCTATAAACTATTTTTCTAAACAAACTTTCTTCTTTAACCACTCTTAGTTTTATTTCGGTTAATTCCATACAGATGCAGTGTCCCGTGAATTATTTTTACCTATAAATGCAGAAAAAATTTTTTTTGCAATAGGTGCAGCAACAGCTCCTCCCTTACCACCATGTTCTACTACTATTGCTATAGCTAATGGAGGTATTTCACCTTTTTTTATTGGTCCGTAACATATAAACAATGCATGGTCAGTACCGTGCGGATTTTGTGCAGTACCGGTCTTTCCTGCTAATGTTATGTTGGGTATATGTGCGGCATAACCTGTACCAGAGTTTACTACGGAAATCATAGATTCTTCTATAATATTCCACACATCTTCTCGTATTTTTAGAACATTTTTTTTAACAATATCGGGTTTGTAGATAACATTCCCTTTTAAATCTATAATTTTTTCTATTGTATAAGGTTGATAAATTATTCCACGGTTTGCAATTGCTGAAGTAAAAACTGCTAATTGTAATGGTGTTACAGTAATATATCCTTGACCAATACCTACATTTACAGTATCACCGTCAACCCATGCTGTTTTTAGTTTTTCCAACTTCCATTTTTTTGATGGACAAACTCCGGGCTGTTCATAAGGCAAATCAATTCCAGTTTTGGTTCCAAAACCAAACATTTTTGAATATTTTTCTATATTATCAATTCCAAGTTTTAATGCTAAGTTGTAAAAATATACATCGCAAGAAAGACGCATAGCATTATGTAGATTCATATATCCGTGTCCTTTTTTTTCCCAACATTTGAAGATTTTGTTACCTAATACAAATTCTCCTTTGCAATAAACATTAAACGATGTAGGTGTTATATAATTTTCATTTAATGCAGCAATTGCTATTAAAGGTTTAAATACAGAACCTGGTGGATACATACCTTGTAGACATCTGTTTAACAAAGGTAAATTTTTATCTGTTAAAAAAGTTTTTCTGTCGGAAGACAATGAAATAAACATATTAGGGTCAAAATCTTTGTACGAGACAAGAATACGGACAGCACCGTTTCTTGGATCTATACCTACTATGGCACCATTTTTTCCTGTAGCGGCAAGCGCCTGCCTTGCTACTTTTTGTAATTCAGCATCTACAGTTAACTGTATATTATATCCTGGTAGAGGTGGAATTTTTTTTATCAACCGTGTAGGATTTCCATACGCGTCAACTTCCATAACCAGTGCGCCATGTGTTCCTCTGAGATAACTTTCATAAACTTTTTCTACACCTGCTTTACCTACAAAATCTGTATATTTATATCCTAAAGATTTCAATGACAAATATTCATTATATGTTAACTCGCCAATGTAACCTATCAAATGTGCAAAAGTTTCGTTATACAAATACCGACGACGAAATTCTGTAGTAACTAATATTCCAGAAAGACGATGCCGAAGTGATAATAATTTAAACAATTTATCCCGAGAAAGATCTTCACTTAAAGAGACGATACGTTGAGTTTTTATTCCATAGAACAGTTTTTTCTTACTTTCAGGCAACACGTCTAATATTGTCTGTACTGATTCCATTTTGTTTTCTTCAAAAGGATAATAAAACACTCTAATCCAAGGACGGTTATCAGTTAGCAAGACATTGTTACAGTCATAAATAGCTCCTCTTGGAGCAAAAGTTATAAACATCCGAGACCTGTTCTGTTCAGCCAAATTATAGAAATATTGTCCTAAAAAAATTTGAAAACAAATTAACAAAATTAAAATAAATCCTACGGGAATAAGAAATACATATCTAGCAATAGAAAATACTTTTTCTGCTCTGTGTTTAATAATATAAGAAGAGTTTTCCCATTCCATAAATTATATTATCTTCCAGTTGCGGTAATACCAAATAAAAAATATGATAAAAAAATATCCTATTATAGTATCTACAAATGGAGTTAAAAGTATACCCAAAGGAACACTGTGAGGGATAGAAAATATTTTTGATATAATTATTTGCAATAACAAAAATAAAATTGAACTTAAAAACAAAAAAATAATTTTTACTTTAAACAAACTTTCATCAACTCTCTTATATACCCAACCACAAAAATATCCTAAACACATAAGTGCAAAAGTGTTTAATCCAAAAATGGTTAAATGCAGAATATCTATTATCATACCAGATAAAAATCCTACAACAGTTGATTCTGTATGTCCTACAAAAAGTGCAAGGTATACTATGTGTATCAGCCAGATATTAGGTTTTATTTTTAAAAAACCAAAATATTTTGAGAGTATAATATCTGTCAAAATTAGTAAAAACAAAGTAGTTATAATAGCTAAAAATTTTTTCATCTTTGATTATATTTTTTTAATACACTTACATAATCTAAATTGTTGATATTATAGTTCAACTTAACTATAGCCTTTTTAAAACCTGTTGTAGAAGATGCGGTGATGTTTGTTACAGTTCCTATTTCTATATTTTCTGGGATATTGTTAATAAGGCCACTTGTGACAATTACATCCCCAATTTTTATATCATCCTCAGGTAAAATGTATTCCATAACAAGGTATGGTGTAGCTTCTCCTAATACAATCCCTTGGATAGGTTTATCTTTTACTTTTACAGGGATACCACTTAACGGGTCAGTTATTAACAATACTTTAGAAGTTTTTTCAGAAACAGTCCAGATGCGTCCTATTAAAAAAAGTTTTTTGTTAGCAACAACTACTACTGGCAGGTCTTCTTCAATACCATCTTGTTTACCACCTAATATCACTAAATAATTATACCAATGAAAATATTCTCTAACTAAAATTTTACAATCTATTAAACTAAATTCTGGCAGGATATTTTTTACGTTTGTTATTTCCATCAACCGTGAATAGGTTTGGTACAACTGTTCATATTTAAGTTTGTATAAAAGAAGTTTTTTGACTTGTTGTAGTAACTTACGATTTTCTTCTGTTATATATATTAGTTTTAAAAATCTGTTGTATACTTCAACTGGATAATTAACAACTTTATTTGCAGGGATATATCCAAAAGAAAAAAAATATATAAAAAAAGAACGAACAGTTCTTAGATACGAAGTTAAACCTGAGGTAAGAAAAATAATGTTTAAAATAGAAAATACTATAAATAGAACGGTGGGTCTATGCTTAAGCAGAAATTCTTTTAATGTCATCTACTAAATAAAAGTTTTCTTTCTTTTTATTCTATCGAGTTCTTCAAGATATTTTCCTGTCCCCCGTACTACACAAGTTATCGGGTCATCTGCAATTCTTACTGGCAAGCCAGTTTCTTTATTTATAAGTTTATCTATTCCACGCAATAACGCTCCACCACCTGCTAATGTGATACCTGTTTCTACAAGGTCTGCTGAAATTTCAGCTGGCGTGTTCTCTAGTGCATCTTTGATTAATCCTATAATTGAACTTACAGGTTCCATAAGAGCAGCTCTCACCTCTTCAGAAGTTACTGTAATAGTTTTAGGTAACCCAGAGACCTGGTCTCTACCTTTTACTTCTAAAGAAAGTTCTTCCTCTAAAGGGAACACAGAACCTATCTTAATTTTTATCTCTTCAGCAGTGTTTTCTCCTATAAACAAATTATATTTTCTGCGGAAATATTGTATTATTGCTTCGTCAAGTTCGTCTCCTGCGATATCAATAGATTTACTTACCACCATACCACCTAATGAAATAACCCCGACTTCAGTAGTCCCTCCGCCAATGTCAACAATCATATTTCCTTGTGGTTGATGTATTTCAATTCCAGCACCTATTGCTGCAGCCATAGGTTCTTCTATTAGATAAATTTCTCTTGCTCCTGCTTGTATAGCAGATTCACGTACAGCTCGTCGTTCAACTTCGGTAATTCCTGAAGGAACTCCAATGACAATTCTTGGATGCAACAATGTTTTCTTATTATGTACTTTCTGAATAAAATAACGGATCATTTTTTCAGTAATTTCAAAGTCAGCGATTACACCGTTTCGCAATGGTCTTATAGCCACAATATTACCAGGTGTTTTACCTAACATACGTTTTGCTTCGTTACCGATAGCCAGTATTTCTTTTGTTTCTTTATCTACGGCAACTACTGAAGGTTCACATAGAACAATCCCTTGTCCTTGGACATATACTAACACTGTCGCAGTACCTAAGTCCATCCCCATATCATTTGAAAATAATTTGAATAAAAAGTTAAACATACCAACTCTCCCTTATTTAAACTTTATAATTGCCATTTCTGCGTTATCACCTTTACGGTTATTCAACCTAGCCATTTTCGTATATCCGCAGGTATATCCTTCTTGTGAATACCGTGGAACAATTATTTTTACAAATTTCTGTACTGCATCTTTAGTTGTCAAATATTTCTTTGCAATTCTATATTTATTTAATTGTAAAGAAGCTTTTTTTACTTTTGTGATTAGCCGGTCAATATACCAACGTAGTTCTTTAGCTTTAGCCACAGTAGTTGTTATAGATTCGTGTTTTACAAGATTAGTGGCCAGATTTCTTAGTAATGCAATTCTATGTGAAGATGGTCTGTTAAGTTTCCGTCTTGAAAGATTTTTTATCATTGTAGTTTCATCCCCAAAGATAAATTTTGTGCTTTAAGTTTTGACTTTATTTCCTGTAACGACTTTTCGCCTAAACTGCGAATCATTTTAAGTTCTTCTTCTGTTTTTGAAACTAGCATACCTATTGTGTCAATTTTTGCTTCTTTAAGACAATTATATGCTCGAGTAGATAGTTCAAGAACTTCTATAGGTTGTAACAACAGTTTGTTTAAATATTCTTTTTCTGCGATTTCTTCTGTTGATACATGTTCTTGTGGAATTTTTAGTTGAGCAGATGATCTTGTAAAAAATATATCTAAGGATTTTCTTAATATATCAGCTGCCAATGTTAAACTATCTTCTGGCAGTATTGTACCGTCAGTCCAGATTTCCATTATAAGTTTGTCATAATCAGTTCTCTGTCCTACACGTGTTGCTTCTACTTCGTAATTTACTTTCGTAACCGGGGAAAAAATACTGTCAATATACAAAGTATCAACAGGTGCTCCGGGCTTTTTGTTATCTTCAGCGAAAGAATAACCACGTCCTTTGTTTACTTCTGCTTCTATTTCTAAAGTTCCGTTGGAATCTAATGTAGCGATATATAAATCTTTATTTACTATTTCAACATTACTTGAAGTTTCAAAATCTCCAGCGACAACTTCTTTTTTCCCGTGAACTTTTAAATAAATTTTTTCTGGCCCTTCACTATACAGTTTAAACCGTATTTTTTTTAAATTCATAAGGATATAAATTACATCTTCTTTTACCCCACGTATTGTAGAAAATTCGTGGGTAACATTAGGAATTCTGCAACTTGTTATAGCTGCGCCTTCTAAACAAGACAACAATATTCGTCTTAGAGAGTTTCCTATTGTATGGCCAAACCCTCGTTCAAAAGGATAAATTGAAATTTTTCCATAAGACTGCTGTTGAGTGATAATTTCAAACTTATCTGGTAGTACTAACTTCTCCATAGGAATTTACTCCTTTTTTAATTTTATCTTGAATAAAATTCTACAATTAAAGATTCATTACCTGGAAAAGACATTTCTTCTCGTGTAGGAAGTGCTACTATTTCTCCCGTATAAATATCTGGGTAATATTTTAACCAAGAGGGTAAAGATTGTTTTTCTAAACTTTTTTGTACTAGTACGTTGTCTCTCATTTTATCTTTTAGTTGGATTTTATCACCTACTTTTAATATATAAGATGGAATATTAACGGGTTTATTGTTTACTAAAATATGTTTATGAGATACAATTTGTCTTGCCATTCTACGTGAAGGAGCAAAACCTAACCTATAAACTACATTATCTAATCTTAATTCCAACAAACGTAACAAGTTTTCTCCTAACACACCTTTTAACTTTCTTGCCATATTAAAATATCTTTTTAACTGTCTTTCTGTTATTCCCATGATACTTTTTAATTTTTGTTTTTCACGTAACCGTTTCCCATATTCTGAAAGTTTTTTTTGTTTTTTACCATGTTGACCTGGAGGGAAATTCCTTCCACGTTCTATTGGACATTTTTGAGTAAAACATTTTTCACCTTTAAGCATAAGTTTTGTATTTTCTCTTCTACACAATTTACAAACTGCTTGTGTATATCTTGACATATATTTACTCCATACAAAAATTTAAATAATTATACTCTTCTTGGTTTTCTTGGTCTACATCCGTTATGAGGTATAGGTGTAATATCTCGTATAGAAGTAATTGTTAACCCGGCAGACTGTAAACCACGAATTGCTAATTCTCTGCCTGGTCCGGGACCTTTTACATATACTGAAACGTATTTTAATCCTAACTCACAAGCACGTTTTGCAGCAGTTTGAGCAGCCATTTGTGCAGCGAACGGAGTACCTTTTTTTGTTCCTTTGAACCCACAACTTCCTGCAGAACTCCAGGTGATAGTATTCCCTTTTAAATCTGTTATTGTTACAATTGTATTATTAAATGTAGCTTTAATATACGCTTTTCCTACACTTTCAGTCAAAACTTTTTTCTTTTTCGTTGCCATAAAATTTCTCCTTATCTATTAGCTGCTAAGAAAAATTTTATTTTTTAGTTTGTTTACTTTGTTGTGTTTTCTTTGTAGCAGCACGAACTGCTCCCACAGTTTTTCTTGGTCCACGACGAGTTCTCGCATTAGTTCTTGTTCTTTGTCCATGTACAGGTAAATTCTTTCTATGTCGTATTCCTCGGTAACAACCGATATCTATCAACCGTTTTATATTCTGTTGTACTTCTCGTCGTAAGTCTCCTTCAACTTTAAAATTTTCTTCAATATAACTGTTCAAAGTAGCAATTTGTGATTCTGTTAAATCTTTGGCACGGATAGAACCGTCAATTCCTGTAGCTTCAAGAATTTTTTTCGCTAAAGACCTTCCAATGCCATAAATATAAGTTAAAGCAATATCAATCCTCTTATTACTTGGGAGATTTACTCCTGCAACACGTGCCATATTGCCTCCTTTAGAGTTATAAATTAACCTTGTCTTTGTTTATGTCTTGGGTCAGAACATATTACAGTAACAATTTTTTTCCTTCGGATAATTTTACATTTTTTACAAATTTTTTTTACTGAACTACGTATTTTCATTTTGTGTTTTTTTCTCCGTGATTCTATAAACAATTCTTGCTTTAGTTAAATCATAAGGTGACATTTCAACCCGAACCCTATCCCCTACAACAAGTTTAATAAAATTAAGTCGCATTTTACCAGATAAATGAGATAACACTATATGATTAGTACCGTCAATTTTTACTCTAAACATAGTAGCGGGTAACACTTCAACTATTGTACCAGTAGCAACTATTTTATCATCACGTTGTTTTGTCATAGCAACATTTGTTGCGGTTTAATTACTTCTTCGTCAGTAATAATTTCTATCCCTGAATGGTTTACTAAAACCATATGTTCAAAATGAGCACATAAAGAATTGTCTTTCATCACTACAGTCCATCCGTCATCTAAAACTTTTGTTTCATAATTCCCCATGCTTACCATAGGTTCTATACACAGAACCATTCCCGGGTATAGTTGCATTCCTTCTGCTTTTTTTCCAAAATTTGGTATATCTGGTTTTTCATGTAAACACCGACCAATTGCATGACCTACATACTCACGGATAACATTGTAACCATTTTTTTCTACATATTGTTGTATTGCGTAAGAAATATCTCCTACTCTATTTCCTGCTTTAATTGTAGATAAAGCATTGATCATTGAATTGTAAGTCACATCTAACAAACGTAAAATTTCTTTTGTTTTAGCATTTGTATTAGTTTGGTTTTTGTTTGATATTAAAAATGTAGTAGCAGCATCTGCATAAAAACCTTCAAATACTATTCCTACATCTATAGAAACGATTTGGTCATAAAAAATTTTTTTATTTTCTTTTGGTATACCGTGGACAAGTTCGTGGTTAATAGAGATACAACTGTTCGCTGGATAACCCCTGTAACCATAAAATGCAGGTTTACAGTTATATTTTTCCATCTCAGCAAACATTATTTCGTCTAATTCTTTTGTACTCATTCCTATTTTTATACTTTTTTTTGCTTTTTGAATTATTTTACTTACAATAGCTGCTGCTGTTTTAATTGTTTGTATTTCAGCATCAGATTTTGATTCGAAAATAAATTGTTCTTCAGAAGAATACTGTTTTATTAACTGTTTGTTTTCGTTAAAGTTTAAATCAAATTTTCCTAAGAAGTTCATAAATCATGTCAGTTACTTTTTCAACAGGTTTATTAGCATCAATTTTGTATAATATAGGTTCAGATTTTAGTTGTTTTTGTGTATAAAATTTTATTAATGGTTTAGTATCTTTTTTGTATATTTCTAAACGTTTTTTTACGGTAGAAAGTTTATCATCTTCACGAGTAGTAAGTTTTATTTTACAGATATCGCAGAGTTCATCTTCCTTAGGTTTCAAAGTATACAGGTTATAATTTTTACCACATTTAGGGCAAGTTCGTCGTGAAGTTAATCTTTTTATTACTTCTTTATCAGTGATAGAAAAATATATAACCTTACGAACAACTTTGATTTTTTTATAACAATTAGTTTTAGCCAATTTATTTAGATATTGTTCTAAAAGTTTTGCTTGTACGATATTTCGTGGGAACCCGTCTAGTAAAAAACGTTTTGTTTTACTAAGCACAGATTTTACAGCAGTAAACACAATATCGTCTGGCACAAGTTTACCTTCTTGAACATATTTTTTTATCATTTTTCCGACACTTGTATGTGAAGCGATATGTTTTCTAAAAATTTCGCCTGTAGAAATATGTTTTAATTTTAATTTTTTAGAAATAATTTCAGCCTGAGTACCTTTTCCTGACCCTGGCGGACCTAAAAAAATAATACAAGTTACTGTTGTCATAGATGGAAAACCTATCTTATGTTAAACCACCTACCTTTAATTTTCGCATTTTTAACAAACCCTTCGTAATGGTGCATAAGTAAATAAGATTCTATTTGTCCGATAGTATCCAACGCGACACCGACTGCAATAAGGAGTGTAGTGCCACCGAAAAAAAATGGTGCATTGAACCATTTTCTTAAAAAATCTGGTAATATCGCAATTATTACTACTGCTAACGCACCACCTAAAGTTATCCGTTCCAACACTTGTTGGATATATTTTGCTGTAGGTTCTCCGGGTCTTATTCCTGGTATAAACCCACCCCATTTTTTTAAATTTTCAGCTAAATCGTCAGGGTTTAAAATTATTGAATTGTAAAAATAACAAAAGAAAATTATAAGTGTTGCGAACACAATTTCGTACAAAACACCGCCTCGTGACCAAAAAGAAGAAATTTTTTGTGCCCAAGAAGCGTTTGGGAAAAATTGCAGTATTGTCAACGGTGCAGTTAATAGCGAAACTGCAAAAATTACTGCGATAACACCTGCAGTGTCAACTCTCAGTGGTAGAAACGTAGATGCTCCACCGTACATTTTTCTTCCAATAATACGTTTTGCATATTGTACAGGGATCTTTCTTTGAGCAGTTTCCAACCATACCACACCTGCTGTAGTAAGTAGTATTATGGCAATTAAAAGCAATCCCGTAATAAACGACATTTCGTCAGCGTAAATAAGTTGGAAAAAATTTTTTATTGATGCAGGCAAACGGTCAACTATACCTGCAAAAATAAGTAGTGAAATACCGTTACCTATACCAAGTTCTGTTATCTGTTCTCCTAACCACATAACAAACATTGTTCCTGTAACTAAAGTTAAAATTGTTAAAAAAATAAATCCTAAAGAAGGTTCTGCTACTATTGGAATATTACCTGGTGTTGGCGTTTTCGTAATCATTATAGTAAGTCCAAAAGATTGAATAGTAGCTAATAACACTGTTAAATATCTTGTTATTTGTGTAATTTTTTTTCTTCCTGCTTCACCTTCTTTAGCAAGTTGGTCAAGAGCAGGTATCATATGTGCACCTTGTAAAAGCGACATAATGATAGAAGCGTTTATATATGGCATAATACCTAAGGCAAAGATTGACAACCTGCTTAAAGCACCGCCAGAGAAAAGGTCTAAAAACCCTAACATTCCTTGCCGGTGTGCTTCAAACAACGACCTTAATGCTTGAGGGTTGACCCCTGGTAACGGTATTGCTGCACCTAACCTGAATACTGCAAGTATGCCTAAGGTAAAAAGTATTTTCTTTTTTAATTCTGTAATTTTGAATATATCTACTATAGGATTAAACATAAAACTCACCTTTTTATATTATTTTATAAACACACATTCTGAACCACTTTTTTTAACAATTTCTATTACTGAACGAGAAAATTTGTGTGCAAAAAATTTTAGTTTTCTAGTAAAATTTATATTCTTGTGCTTGCCCAATATAATTTTTATCGGTTTAGATAAAGTTTTTATCAGGTTGTTATGTTTCAAAAATTCAGGAGTAATTTCTGTAGTATTTTCATCCAATTTTTTTACAATATTGTCTAACCGCACTTCTTGATACTCAGTAGCAAAATTTTTATTAGAGAATCCGCGTTTTGGGATTCTGCGCAATAACGGCATTTGCCCACCTTCAAACCCGGGATTTTTCCCTTCACCTGAACGCGACCTTTGACCTTTCATTCCGCGGGTAGAACCAGACCCTCCATGGCCAGAACCTTCACCACAACCTAACCGTTTTGGTTTATGTCTGGCACCTTTTGCTGGTTTTAAGTTAGATAATGTTATTACCATTTTTCCCCTCTCTACATTCAAAAAGATTTATTGTTGTTGACGTAATGCAAGAATTTCTTCTTTTGTACGCAGTTGTTTTAATGCATCAAAAGTGGCCATTACTACGTTAGTAGGATTAGTAGAACCTATTACTTTAGTTATTGCATCTTTGACACCTGCTGCTTCTAAAATACAACGAACTGTTAATCCTGCGATTATTCCAGTACCTTTTTTAGCAGGCTTTAATAACACCCGTGTAGCACCCAATTTTCCGATGACTTGATGAGGTATTGTAGTACCTACAATTGGGATTTTAATGGTATTTTTTTGTGCTTTTCTTGCTCCTTTTTCAATTGCTAAAGGAACGTCGTTCGCTTTACCTAAAGAATATCCTACTGTACCGTTTTTATCTCCTACAATAACCATAGCAGAAAATGAAAGTTTTTTCCCACCTTTTAAAACTTTCGCTACACGTTTTATTGATACCACATATTTTTCATATGTTACTTCTTCACTAAGAATTTCTTGTGATGTTTCTTCTTCTAAAGTCTCGTCAGTAGAATAAGGTTTGAGAGTTTCAGTAGTTTCTATAATTTCATCTTTTTTAGTAATATTATTATCGTTTTGCATAACTAAAATTCTATCCCTCCTGCTCTTAAACCGTCGGCTAAAGATTTTATTCTACCGCCATATTTTCTACCGTTGCGGTCAAACACAATCTTTTTTATTCCTAAAGATAACAATTTTTGTGCTAAATGTTCGCCTACAATTCTTGCTTGTTCAGATTTTTTCTTTGATTTAAGTTGTTCTGCAATCTCTTTACATAATGTAGAACAACTTGCTATTGTGTGTGCTTTTGTATCGTCTATAGCCTGAGCATAGATGTGTTTTAAACTTCTATACACTGAAACTCTTGGACGTTCAGGAGTACCACTAATTTTTTTTCTGATACGTATTTTTCTTCTAAGCAGTCTCTTTTTTGGTAAAAGAATTTCTCTTAAATTCATTGTATTTACCTCAACACAAAATTATTTTTTACCTCCAGCTGCAGTAGTAATAGCAGCTTTACCAGGTTTACGGATAATATGCTCGTCTTTATATTTAATTCCAGTACCTTTATATGGTTCGGGCGGTTTTATTTTTCTTATCTGTGCTGCTGTTTCGCCTACTAACCATTTGTCTATTCCGAATAAAGTTATCTCAGTACCTTTTTGATCAACAGAAGGTTTAATTCCCTTTGGTATTTGGAACTTTACAGGATGAGAAAAACCAAGTTTGAGAACAAGTGTGTATCCTTGTGTCTCATCTCCTTCAATTTTAGCCTGATATCCCACACCTACAATTTCTAATACCTTCTTATATCCTTCAGTGACACCTTTTACCATATTACGTATTAATGCATAATACAATCCTTGATACATTTTCCCTTGACGATTATCTACTAAACGCTCTACAAACAAATTGTTATCTTCTTGTCTTAACTTTACAAACTGTGGATGTTTAAGTTCAAGAGATAATTTACCTAGTGGACCTTCAATATAAACAATATTGTCTTTAAAAGATAATTTTACTTTATCTAATAAAATGGGTTTTCTGGCTAACTTGCTCATAGTTATTTTTAATAACTCCTTTTACATATTATGAAACACGGCATAATACTTCTCCACCAACTTTTAATTTTTTAGCTTGTTTATCTGTTAAAATACCTTTTGGAGTTGATAATATGTATACTGTTATTGGATCGTTAGGAAGTTCTTTATAACTAGTATAAACTCTTCTTCCTGGTTTTGAAATACGTTCAATATTACGTATTACCTGTTCTTTATTAGGTCCGTATTTTAGATAAATACGCAGGTAGTTTTTATTTGGTGATTCAATTTTTTTCCAATTTAAAATAAATCCCTCTTCTTTTAAAACTCGGGCAATTTCAGCTTTAATCTTAGAATAAATAACATCTACTTTTTCATGATAAACTCGTGATGCATTACGTATTGCAGTTAACATATCAGCTATTGGATCGCTACTCATGGTAATGTCTCCCTTAATAAACTATTTACCAACTGGCTTTTCTTACTCCTGGTAGTTCTCCTTTATGAGCTAAATTACGAAAACAAATTCTACATAATCCAAAATCTCTTATAAACCCTCTTGGTCTTCCGCAAATACGACACCTGTTTCTGTATTGTATTGGATATTTTGGTACTTTACGCATTTTTGCAAGATCAGCATCGGTCGCCATAAAAATTATCCTCCTTTAGATTCATTGCTCTCTAATAGGTAATCCTAATAAAGTTAGTAACTGTTTTGCTTCTTTGTCAGTTTTTGCTGAAGTGACAAAAGTAATATTCATACCTCTTGTTCGTTCAGACTTTTCTACATTTACTTCTGGGAATATATATTGTTCTGTGATACCTAAATTATAATTCCCACGACCATCAAAAGAGTTAGGGTTAAGACCCTTGAAATCTCGCATTTTAGGCAAAGCAGCAAAGATTAATTTTTCTAAAAATTCGTACATACGGTTACCTCGCAAGGTCACTTTTAGTCCTATAGGCATACCTTTTTTAAGTTTAAAATTTGAGATAGATTTTTTTGCACGACAAATCATTGGTTTTTGTCCTGTAATAACAGCAAGTTCTTCCATAGCGTTATCCAAAGATTTTATATTCTCTTTAGCTTCGTTAACACTCATGTTTATTACTATTTTTTCCAATTTAGGTACTTGATGAGGGTTAGTATATTTCATTTTTTTCATCATTTCTGGAACAATCTTGGTTTTATATAGTTGTTTCAATCTAGGAATATAAGAGTTATTTTGTGTCATAGTATCATCTCTCCACATTTTTTGCAAATTCTTACTTTTTTACCATCGGCTAAAAAACCGAATTTTACTCTTGTTGGTTGACCACATTTAGGACAAATTAATTTTACTTTACAGACGTGAATAGGCATTTCTATTTCTTTAATTCCGCCGGGGTCTGTTTGAGTAGGACGACAATGTTTTTTTACAATATTTACTTTAGAAACTATAATTTTATTTTCTTTTGGTAAAACTTTCAATACTTCACCTTTTTTTCCTTTGTCTTTACCAGAAATAACTACCACTAAATCTTTTTTCTTTATTCGTCTCATAAAAACAATCCCCTAAAAAATTTTTAAACAACTTCTGGTGCTAGTGAAATTATTTTTAAAAACTTTTTTTCTCGCAATTCTCGTGCTACAGGACCAAACACTCTTGTACCACGAGGATCGTTGTTACGGTCTACAATCACACAAGCGTTTTCATCAAATTTTACATAAGAACCATCTTTTCGTGCAATTTGTTTTGCAGTACGTACAATTACCGCACGAACAACTTCGCCTGGTTTTATTGGTGAGACTGGAGTTGCTTCCTTTACAGAAGCAACTATTACATCACCTACAAACGCATACTTTTTGTTTCTGCCAAGAGATTGTATACACATTACTTTTTTTACACCAGTGTTGTCTGCAACTGTTAACATTGATCTTTTCTGTATCATTTCTTTTTTATAATCTCCACTATTTTCCAGCGTTTAAGTTTAGATAAAGGTCTTGTTAAAGAAATTTTTACTATATCACCAACTTTTGTAACATTATTTTCGTCATGTGCGTAATATTTTTTATATTTACGAACCATTTTTTTATATTTTGGATGTTGGAAAATTCTTTCTACACGAACAACTCGCGTTTTGTTCATTTTATCTGAAATTATTTCGCCTATTTTAGTAACCCACACCATACTTATTTTTTCTCCTTTAATTTTTTATCTCCAATTTATTTTTTTATACCGTACTTTTGCCATAATAAAGTTTTTATTCTAGCGATATCTTTTCTTAAATTTTTTATTTCTTTAGTATTTTTCAATTTCAACATTCTATTTTTTAACTTCAATTCAAACAAATTTCGTTGAATAGATTCAAGTTTTGCAATAAGTTCTTCTTTAGAATAATTTTTAATTTCTTTCCATTCTCTAAGTTTCATTAAAATCACCTTTTTTATAAAATTTCATCTCTAAACACTATTTTAGTTTTTAGAGGCAATTTTGAAGATGCTTGTCTTAAGGCTTCTGCAGCATCTTCTTTAGATAAACCTTCTATTTCAACTAATATCCTACCTTTTTTTACTCTTGCTACCCAATACGACGGGTCACCTTTACCCTTACCCATTCTTGTTTCTTGAGGTTTTTTTGTCACAGCTAAATCTGGGAATATACGTAACCAAACTTTCCCACCGTGTTTTAAAAACCGTGTTATTGTTAACCTACAAGCTTCAATTTGTCTTTGAGTAAGATAACCAGACTGTAATGTTTTCAATCCACAATCGCCAAAATGTAATTCTTTTGCTCCTTTAGAGATACCTCTTAAAGGAGTTAAATGGTGTTTTCTATATTTTACTCTGCTTGGCATTAACATAGATTTTATTCCTCACTTGCCAGAAAAAAGAATATCATAAATTTTACCCATACGGGCTAGATTTTGTTCTTCTTTAAGTAACAATTCTTTCAAAAATATCCACACTTTAATTCCTATTTTACCTTTCTTAATTATCGCTTCTGAAAAACCGTAATCTATAAAAGCGCGGAAAGTGTTTGATGGTATTCTACCTTCGCGAAACCATTCGCTACGGGCAATTTCTACACCTGCTAATCTACCACTTACTCGGACTTTGATTCCTAACGCACCTTGTTCCATTGTTCTTGCTATTGCAGTTTTTATTACACGACGATAATTAGCATTTTTTTCTAACCACAATGCGATGAAGTCACTTACTGCTTGAGCGTTTAATGCTGGATATTTCACTTCAGTGACTTTAATCGTTACTTTATCCATATTAGTAAGTGTTTCAATATATTTCGTAAGTTCGTTAATATTTTCTCCTCCGCGACCAATTATTATTCCTGGGCGTACAGTATGTATGTCTATTATGATTTGTCTTCCTGTACGTTCTATACAAATTTTAGGTACAATAGCGTTTCTATATTTAGTTTTGATATATTCTCGGATATGATAATCTTGTTCTACATATTCAGCAGTTGATTTAAGATCAAACCATTTTGAAGTCCAATCTTCTATATATCCGAGACGATTAGCTTTAGGAGGAACTTTTTGACCCATATTTATCCCCTTAAAATTAAATCTTTATTTTTCATCACTTACGACAACAGTCAAATGAGCAGTTTTTCTCGTGTATAATGCTGCTCTACCAAATGCTTTTGGCATAATTCTTTTCATATAAGGCCCTTTTGTAACGTAACAAGTTTTCACATAAAATTTGTCAGGATTTTTTAACCCGCCAACGTTTGCCAAGGCACTTTTTATTGCTTTTTTAATTGCTTCAGCGCAGGATTTATTTATGTTATCTAAAATGTTAAAAGATTTAGCCACAGATTTCCCACGAATTAATTTTAACACTTGAGCAATTTTTTTAGGTGAATGTCTTAGATACCTTGCGTAACAAACTCCTTGCATAGTTTATTCCTTATTTTTATGTTAATTCAGTTGATTCTCTATGAGCTTCTCCATGACCACGGAAAATTCTCGTAGGCGAAAATTCGCCAAGTTTATGTCCAACCATTTGTTCTGTAACATATACAGGAATAAATTTTTTACCATTGTGGACTAAAAAAGTAAAACCAACAAATTCTGGTATAATTGTGCAATCTCTGGCCCAGGTTTTTATAACTTTTTTTTCGTTATTTTGTAAAATTTTTTGTACTTTTTTATAAAGTTTAGGATCTACATAAGGTAGTCTTGCCATAAAACTTCAACTTACCTCCTTCTGGTGATTATAAACTTATCCCAGACGTTTCGTTTTCTACGTGTTTTGAAACCTTTTGCTGGGACTCCAGTAGGAGATTGTGGTATATTTCCTCCTTTAGACCTACCACGACCACCACCGTGTGGATGGTCTACTGCATTCATTTTTACTCCACGAACAGTTGGCCTTATACCTAAATGTCGTGTTCTACCCGCTTTACCTAAAGAAACATTCTCGTGGTCAATATTACCTACTTGACCAATAGTTGCCATACAATCAAGATGGATTAACCTCACTTCACCTGATTTTAATCTTACGTGTGCATAATCACCTTCTTTTGCTAAAATTTGTGCATAACTACCTGCAGCACGACATAATTTACCGCCGCTACCAGGAACAAGTTCTATGTTGTGTATTATAGTCCCAACTTGAATATGTCTTAAAGGCATAGCGTTGCCTACAGATAAATCAATAGGATTTCTACTACTTAACACAGTATCGCCTACTTTTAGTCCCAATGGATGCAATATATAACGTCTTTCTTTAATTCCGGTTGATTTATCTTCATATTCTACAAGAGCAATTCTTGCAGACCTGTTTGGGTCGTACTCTATTGCTATAACTTTTGCTGGTATGTCGTATTTATCTCTTTTGAAATCTATTATTCTGTAGTAACGTTTACTTCCACCACCACGGTGACGAACACATATCTCTCCTTTGTTATTTCTACCTGCCTTTTTCTTTAACATTACAATTAAACTTTTTTCAGGTTCTGTTTTGGTGATATCGGAGAAATCTTCTACAGTAATAGTTCTTCTTGATGGAGTGTATGGTTTAAAAGTTTTTATTGGCATAAAATTTTCTCCTTAAATTAGGTTCTAAGTTCTTCTAACAATTTTATAGTTTGTCCTTTTGCAAGTTTTACTATAGCTTTTTTCCAGTTGGGTTTGTATCCTTCAAACCTTCCTAACCGTCGTAGTTTTCCTTTCATATTCATTGTCTTAACATCTAAAACTTTCACATTAAAAAGTTTTTCTACAGCATTTTTTATCATTTGTTTATTTGCTTTTGGATGGACTTCAAATACGTACTTGTTTTCTTCTTTAAGTTTTGTTGTTTTTTCTGTAATAATAGGCCGTTTAATTATTTGATAAACATCTAACTCTAAAGACATAACATTGCCTCTTTTGTTATAACTAATTTGTTATGATTTAAAATGACATATGCATTTAAATCGTTTACTCTTTGAACACTTAGATATTGTAAATTTCTTGTAGCAAGTTTTATATTAGAAGGTATTTCTTTCGCTACTAACAGAATTTTTTCAGAATTAAGTTGTAGTTTATTTAGAACAGCTACCATATCTTTTGTCTTACGAACCTCAACAGGTAACTGATTTACCACTATTAAACTTCCAGATTTAATTTTTTCAGACAAAGATAAATATTTTGCAATAACCTTTTTCTTTTTTGGAAGTTTTATATAATAATCTCTTGGTTTAGGACCAAACACTATCCCACCTTTACGAAATAACGGTGAACGAATACTTCCTTGTCGTGCACGACCTGTATGTTTTTGTGGCCAAGGTTTCCTTCCGCCACCACGAACTTCAGCACGTGTTTTTGTAGAATGAGTTCCTTGACGTTGGTTTGCTAAGTACGCCACTACTACTTCATGTAATAAATATTCAGGATGTGGATAGTCAAAATATTTTTTTATATTTTCAGGAACTGAAATAGTATCTATTTTTTCTCCTGAATTAATATCTATTACATCTAAGATTTCTGGACCCATTTTTTTATTCCTTATTTAGTTTTTTTCTTATCTTCAGGTTTTACCTGTTGAGCAACAGGTTTTGCAATTTTACCTGTCTTTTTAATTACAACTATAGAATTTTTATTTCCAGGAATTGCACCTTTTATAAATAACAGATTTTTTTCCTGGTCAATACGAAGAATTTGCAAATTTTTAATAGTTACAGTTTCAGCACCTAAATGACCGGGCATTTTTTTTCCTTTAAGAACACGTTGTGGCCGTTGTGAACCTATAGAACCCGGTGCACGAAGACGGTCAGATTGTCCGTGAGTTCTTGGTCCTCCAGCGAATCCCCATCGTTTTACCACACCAGCGAACCCTTTCCCTTTTGTTGTTCCTTGTACATCAACCAATTCGTTAAGTTGAAAAATTGAACTATTGATTTCATCACCTGGTTTGTATTCGTGAGGATTTTCTACACGGAACTCTTTTATTTTCATTGGGTAATAATTAATTAACCCGTGTTTTCTTAAATGTCCTAATAGAGGTTTTGTAATGTTACGCATTTTTTTTCTACCAAAACCTAATTGTACAGCAGAATATCCGTCCGTTTCAGGAGTTTTTACTTGAATAACTTTACAAGGTCCTGCTTGAACCACAGTCACTGCAACAAAACCGTTATCTTCTGTCCACAATCGTGTCATACCAAGTTTTTGTCCTAAAAGTCCACTAATCATTTGTTTATCTTAAACTCCTTTAAAAGATTTCTTTTCGTAACTTATCCCATTTTTATTTCGACTTCAATCCCCGAAGGTAACTGCAGTTTCATTAATGCTTCAACAGTAGCAGGTGTGGGATCTAAAATATCTATTAACCTTTTATGAATTCGTAGTTCAAACTGTTCTCTTGATTTTTTATCTACATGTGGAGAACGTAAAACAGTGTATCTTTTTATTTCCACTGGCAACAGTACTGGACCAGAAGTACGAACACCTGTTCTTTCAACCGTATCTATAATTTGTTTCACAGATTCATCTAAAATTCTATGGTCGTAACTTTTTAATTTTATTCGTATTTTTTGGTATTGTTGAGGCATATTTTCCCCTCAAACTATTCAATAATTTCTGTTACTACGCCAGCACCTACTGTACGACCACCTTCACGAATTGCAAACCGTAACTGTTTTTCTAAAGCTATTGGTGTGATAAGTTCTGCTTCTATTTCAACATTATCTCCGGGCATCACCATCTCTACATTTGCCGGAAGTTTTATTGTCCCT
>CALJEJ010000010.1 GCA_938074745.1 uncultured Endomicrobiia bacterium | reverse complement strand
ACTTACTGTTACTCCTACTGTGAGTCCAGATGGGTGGATTACGTTGACAGTGAAACCTTCAGTAAGTATTCCGAGGATATCCACGCCTGGTGTTCCACCACAGGTGAAAACAAGAGAAACTGAAGTTTCAGTAATGGTGAAAAATGGCCAACCGTTAGTAATTGGTGGTTTGATAACTGATTCAGATATAGAAAATATTAGTAAAATACCGTTGTTAGGTGATTTACCTATTTTAGGTTATCTATTTAAATACAGGTCTGTTACAAAATCGAGAACAGAACTAGTGATACTTATTACTCCAAGAATTGTGGAAGATTAAATAAAACTAAATTCTTGTTTTTCATGATTGAGATAGTGAAAAGTTTTGTAATTAAGTTTGTATATTCTTTTAATGCAAAAAACCGAATTAAAACTCTTCAATGTTTTACATGAAATTTTAATTTTTATTTTATTTGTTTTACCTGCAATATTTTATTTTGCAGTTCCCCCCATTGTTAAATTAATACTGCTTATAAATATCCTATTAATTTTTTTGTTTGTTATTTTTGATGTACAGATAACGTATGAATTATCATTCATAGATTATAAAACAATATTTTCTATATTTCTTGTATGGATTTATCTTCTTTTAAACACCTACCTAAATTCAGAAGTAATTTATGACAGTAAAGTTGAATTAACAAATTATGGTATATATATTTGTAGCTTTTTAGTTTTTATGATGATAGATGTAGATAAAACTGTAAAAATTTTTTGCATTTCAAGTTTTGTTGTAATTATAATAATGTTGTTATTTTATATTTTTTACGGAATAAACTCAATATATTTTTTTGTTTATAACCCGAACATTTTTGCTGGATATTGTTTAGCAGTGTTTTTGTTACATTTGAATATAGTAAAAAATAGAAATTTATTTTATAAATTCGGAAAATTTTTTAGAACAATTCTAATCATTACAACTTTTTTATCTTTCTTGTTTATATTATTGACAAAAAATTTATCTGGGTTGTTTGTAATAACAACATTTTTTTTATGGTTTTTAAAACAGCAAGCAGTAAAAAAACATTTGTTATCTCAAACAAAGTTTATGACTAATGTATTATTCTGGACATTCATAGGAACAATTCTAACAGCTGCTGTTGTGTTAAATCCTGAAAGTAGTATAGATAGGCTAAGTTGGTTTGTAGTTGGTATACTTATATGGATAAAGAAAATTTTTTTTGGTGTTGGACTAGACAATTTTAAGTTTTATTACCCAGAATATTCTATAAAATTTATTTCACCAACCACAGCCACTTCGTTTATTCACAACTTTTTTATACATTTTGTTGTCCAAACAGGTATAGTAGGTATGGTTTTGTTAGTGATATTTTTTTATAATGTTGGTAAAAATCTATCCTTTACAACAAATAGTTTTAAAGAAACAGAACTAAATTATATTTTTATTTTGCCTATAGTAGGTATTTTATTACAAAATCTTGTAGATTACAATTTGACTATTCCACATAACAGTTTATTATTTTATATTTTTTTAAGTTTAGCACAAAATAGAAGAAAAGCCTATCAATATAAGCATTTTATAAAAATTCGTTGGTTATGGTATATTACTATATTGACAATCTTAGTATTTACAACAATTTTGTGTTTTAAACATACAAGAATAGAATATCTAATGAAAAGAAAAAATGAACAAAATATAATAAAAAGTGTTTTAATAGATAAAACCTTTTGGTTAGGATGGCGAACCTTAGCAATGGAAAAATATTATCAAAACAAGTTTTATGAAGCAAAAAAATTTTTACACAATACAATAAAATATAATCCGAGAGAACCTGACAGTTATTTTCTTTTATCTGTTTTGGAATATAAAATGTCTGGCGATAAAAAGACAATGTTTAATTATTTCAAAAAAGCAATAAAACTTAATCCCAAAGGTGTACTAAAATATAAAAAAATGTTTTCTTTATGACGTCAAATTTCAATGACATAACTATATATTTTTTGTTATGCGCATTTAATGAGGAAAAAAATATCGCTCAACAGATAGATACAATTAGAAGAAATTTTAATAACAAAAAATATAAAATTGTTATAGTAGACGATGGTTCTACGGACAATACTCGCAAAGAAATAGATAAATCAAATTCATATAAAGATATAATTTTAATAGAACATCCTAAAAATTTAGGTTTAGGCGTGGCAATTAAAACTGGTTTATTGTATCTTTTAAATAAAATAAATAATGACGATGTAGTAATCACTATGGATGCAGATAATACCCATCCTGTAAGTCAAGCATTTGATATGATAAGAAAAATTTATGAAGGATATGAAATGGTTATAGGTTCAAGATATCAACCTGGAGCTAAACAAATCAAAGTTCCTTTTGTCAGAAAATTGTTATCTTTTAGTGCAAGGTATATTCTAAGATATATTTTTTATCATAAAAACATAAAAGATTATACTTCTGGGTATAGGGCATACAAAGGTAGTTTAATTAAGAAATTGATAAACAAATATGGTGAAAATTTTATAACTGAAAAAAATTTTGTAGTTCAGTTGGAAATTTTGACAAAAATATTAACCTTTACAAACAAAATTTGTGAAATACCAATTGTTTTAGAATATGCGAAAAAATATAGTAAAAGTAAACTAAAAATTGTAAAAAATGTTTTCAGTTATTTAAGATTTATATTCTATTATATCTGCAAGAAAGGAGAAAAATGTGAAAGATACAGTTTATAGTATAGGTATAGATATTGGAGGAACAAAAATAAAATATGGGATAGTTAAATTATCTCATGGAAAAGCTGATATAATAACTTCTTCTAGTATTAATACAATATGCGGGAAGAATAATAAAAATATTGTAATAAACACTATAGTAGAAATTATCAATGAATTGTGCCAAAAAGAAAAAAAAATTTCTTGTATAGGCATAGGTGTTGCTGCATTGGTTGATAGCAATTTTGGTAAAATTATCATGGCGCCAAACTTACAATGGTGGAATGTAGATTTAAAGAAAATATTAAAAAAGCATACCAGTTTACCCATAGTAATAGATAATGATGCCAATATTGCTGCTATAGGTATTTATTATCTTGAACTTCATAAGAAATATAAAAATGTTGTTTGTTTTACTTTAGGTACGGGGATTGGCGGTGGGATAATTATAAATGGTGAAATTTATCGTGGGTCAATAGGTACAGCGGGTGAACTGGGACATATGACACTTTTCCCCAACGGAGAAAAATGTAACTGTGGTAATTACGGTTGTTTAGAACGTTATATTGGTTCATACTGGTTTATAAAAAATGTTATAGAAAAATTAAAAAAAAGAAAAGACAGTATAATTTATGATTTAACAGGTAATAATTTATCAAATCTTACACCAGAAATACTATATCATGCTGCAGAAAAAAAAGATAAGTTTGCAATTGAACAATGGGAACTTTATGGTGAATATTTAGGTATAGCAGTAAGTAATGTTATAAACATACTCAACCCGCAGCTGATAGTTTTTTCAGGTGGTGTGGCAAAAGCATATAAGTATTTTCTTCCCAAACTAAAAACCACTGTTAATTCTCGTGTTTGGCCTGCAGCTAATATTTCGTCAAATTATTCAGATGTTGATACTTCTTATTCTAAAAATTCAATGTTGTTGCCTTCAAAAAATGTAAAGTTTTTTATTTCGTCCAACCCTGAAAATCTTGGTATTTTTGGAGCCGGAATTGTTGCAATAAAAACTGTGAAATTATGAATATCTTTAGAGTAGTTAGAATTTTAACAATTCTCGTAGTTATATTTAAAACAATATCTTTTGCTACTACAGGAGTGGTGTTAAACGCTGAGAATATATTTTACGACCGTAAAAAAAATATAGTTTTTGCTGATACAGATGTCGTTATAAAATTTAAAGATTATGTATTAAAAACAAATTTTGTTAAATATGACGTAGAGAAAAATATAATTCAAATATCTTCAAATGTAGTGCTTGAAGATACTTTTGGTAATGTAATTTATTTATCCAGTTTGACTTATAATATTAATTCTGACAGTATTATAGCAGAAGATCTTTACAGTTTTTTTTCTCCTTATTATAGCTACAGTGAAAGTTGTGATTTGACAAAAGAAAAATATTTTCTTAAAAATGCCAAACTTACTCATTGTGACCTACCTCAACCACATTATTATTTAAAAAGTAAAAGTGTTGTTGTTTATCCACAAAAAAAAGTAGTGTTATACTCGCCGATGATGTATATTAATAAGATTCCTGTATTATACTTGCCGTATTACGAAATTTCGTTAAAACCAAGAAAAGATTGTGTTATAATAGAACCGGGTTATGACAGTTATAAAGGTGGTTATGCAAAAGTTAAATATATAACACCAGTTACATCTTACAGTGAACTTAATGTTTTAGTAGACGGATATACACCGCAAAAAGTTGGTTTAGGAGTAGAGTATAAATATTTAAGAGATAACAGATATAATGGTGTAATGTATGGGTACTACATCAATGAAAAAGAGAAAGAAAAGGTACGTTGGAATTTATGTTTAAACGATGTACATAAATTATCTTCTTTATGGACGTTACAGTCAAATTTAGAATTTGTTAGTGACGAACAGATGTATTATTATTATTTTAAAGAAAACTGGTTTTTGATTAAGAAAGAACTAAATTCTACGTTGTCAATTGTAAGAAATGCACAAAGAAATAATTTTAGGTTAAGTTATATTCGTAAAGACGAATACGATGCTGTTCAACAGAAGTTTGTAAATAGTAAGGTAGAATTACCATTAAGTTTTATTATTTATCCATTTAATATTTGGAAATTAAACATTGCAGAAAATTTTCTTTTCACACCTACATTAAAAGAAGGAACGACAAATTATAGTATTATGGTTCAAAATAATATAACCACTTCATTGACATTAAATTTTTTCAATTTTTCCATTGCACCTTCAGTTAAGTTAGATACTAATTTTTTAGATGAAAATTTTTTAGGCCAAAAATATTATAATATTTACAATTTTTTATTTCCTGTAAGATACAGGTTGAACTTTTGGGGAAATTGTGAGGTAAGTTATAGTTATAGTGTTAAATCTAAAGAATCAAGTTTTGAAATTATGAAATCAACTTCTAGTATATTACGGCATACAATATCTCCAAGAATAGACCTGTATATAAAAAATATATACTTTAGAAGTTACACAACATATGATTTGTTAAAATTAGATTCAGGGTATAGTTGGCATAACAATTTTTTGCCTTTAATAAGTGATATTGGATTTATGATTAAAAAATTAGATTTTGGCCTTCATACTGAATACAATTTTGTAACTGAAAATTTGCAGAATTTACAGTTGTCAGTTGGATATATAGATGGGGAAAACAGATATTCAGTTATCTATGGTAACAATTTTCAACAACCTCAGAAACATTTTATAAATACAAGAATAGATTTTTCTTCGTTGAAAACTTGGAAATTTAAAGTTCAACTGGTAAATACTGTTTCAGAAGACAAATTTGATTTCATTAATTCTACTGTTGAAATTTATAAAGATTTACATTGTTGGGAAGCAAAGATTTTTTATTCTGTAAGAAAAAATCCTCAACTTACTCCTTTTGAATATATACATGAAATCAATGGTTACGTAGGGCTGAGATTTAAACCGCAGTTAGGAGTGTCTCTATCAGATGTAGAACGTCAATATTTCCCTTGGAGAAAATATTGACAAAATGATTTATTTTTGTATATAATCAAACTTCTATGAAATGTCCATATTGTGGTTTTTATGACACATTAGTAGTAGATACAAGATCAATAAAGGAAGCTTCTATCATTCGTAGAAGAAGGGTTTGTCGTAGTTGTAAGCATAAATTTACTACTTATGAACGGTTGGAAGAAATACCGTTAAGGGTTATAAAGTCAGATAATCGTAGAGAACCGTTTAATGTAGAGAAACTTCGTGAAGGGATATTACGTGCCGTAGAAAAACGTCCTATAAGTTCTGAAGTTGTAGAACAGATTATTACTGAAGTACAGCAAGAAATTGCAAAAAAATATGTTCTTGAGGTTCCCTCGGAAGTTATTGGTAAATTGGTATTAAAAAAACTTTTTGATATTGATCCTGTAGCTTACATTAGGTTTGCTTCGGTGTATTATCAATATGACAGTATAGAAAAATTTCTTGCTGAACTAAAAAGATTAAAAAAGTTGTTTAGTAAAAAACAAAGTAATAAAAAAGTTGAGGATAAAAATGAAACAAAATAATACTCTCAACATTGATGAAATATATGAAGAAATAAAATTGTCAAATTATAATTTAGAGAGTATTGTTTCAGGTGATGTGGTAGCACCACAAGAAATAAAACAAAAGATTGATCTGTTAATTTCTTACGATACAAATTTTTATTCTAATCTTTTGCATAAATTAATAGGAGAGGATTTTACTGAACCTGAAGCGAGACAGTTGTGGTTTGAAATTTTAGAACATAAATATAAAGTTTCAGAAAAGTTAGGCCGTAATATTGGTATAAAAGTTGCCACTTTAGATTATTTAGAAAATATTAAAGGAATTATAAAATCTCCACGAATTATTGAAGAAGAAGAATTTATAAAAACTGTGAAAATGGCTACGATAGACCCCTTGACACAATTGTATAATAGACAACATTTTATGTCATTACTAAGACAAAAAATTCGTGAAAAAACGCAATTTTGTTTAGCATTTCTTGATTTGGACGGATTTAAAAAGTATAACGATAAAGAAGGGCATCAAGCAGGAGATATATTGTTACAAGAATTTGCTGTTACATTGAAGTTAAAATTTAATTCTGAAAAAGAATTTGTTGGTAGGTATGGTGGGGACGAATTTATGGTATGTATTTTGCAAACAGACAAAAAAAATGCGCAAAACAGGTTGGACATTTTTCGTCAAGAAGTGAAGAATCAGTTTGCTTCTATAGGTATTACAGTAAGTATAGGTGTATGTGAATATCCGTATGATGCTGGGAGTTTAGACGAACTTGTTGAGAAGGTAGATGAACTTTTATATAGAGTTAAAGAATTTGGTGGAGATAAAGTTTTTCGCTTAAGGACAGTATTTTTTTATTATTATCCTGATGACAACTATCAACCTAAAGAAGTTTCTGTAGTTGGAGATTTTAACAATTGGAACAGGAAACAAGGAATTATGGAGTTCGTTTCTTCTAATAAATATTGGTGTAAAAAAATGTTGTTAAAACCGGGGACTTACCGATATAAATTTTTGTTAGATTCAAACATATGGGTAATTGACAAAAATTCAAAATTTTTTGCAGATGACGGGTTTGGAGGTCAGTGTTCAGTCATTGTAGTATTAGAGAGATAACAAATGTTTCTCTTCAGAAACAGCACATCTTTTTTGGCTGCAATTTTGTCATCTTTATACTACTTATACTTAGTAAGGGGCAGAAATATTTTCTTTCAATCCATTGAAGTTTATATAAATTTATTGTATTATTTTAAATTGCCCCTTAAGAAAGGATAACTTATGAGAAGGCCAATAATTGCAGCAAACTGGAAGATGTACAAAACTATTGATGAAACTAAACAGTTTATTCAAAACTTTTTACCAAAAGTTAGCAACATCTATGATAGAGAAATTGTCCTTTGTGTTCCGTTCACTTCGTTATATATTGCTTCAGAAATGTTAAAAAGTTCAAATGTAAAACTTGGTGCACAAAATATGTATTTTGAAGATAAAGGTGCGTTCACTGGCGAAATAAGTCCACTGATGCTAAAAGATATAGGTTGTAGTTATGTAATTTTAGGACATTCAGAACGAAGAAAATATTTTTATGAAACTGATAGTATAGTAAACAAAAAAGTATTAGTTGCATTAAAATATGGATTAACCCCAATAGTATGTATAGGTGAAACTTTAGAAGAACGGGAACAAAACAAAACTTTTAATGTTTTAGAAACACAACTAAAAATGTCGTTATCAAATTTGTCCAGTTTAGATGCGGAAAAAATTGTTATTGCGTATGAACCTGTTTGGGCGATAGGCACTGGGAAAAATGCTACTCCACAACAAGCACAGGAAGCACAATCGTTTATCAGAGAAAAATATGCAGAACTTTACGGTTCTGTTGTAGCAGAGAAAGTTAGGATTTTATACGGTGGTTCTATAAAACCGGAAAATTTTAAACAAATTATGGAACAAAAAGATGTAGATGGTGGTCTTGTTGGTGGAGCGTCGTTAGAAGTGGAAAGTTTTTATAAAATAGTAACATGTGACAAAAAATAAAATAGGAGTAATGTATTATGGAAGAACTTGTAGAAAAAATTACACAAAGGATTATTCAACAGGAAAAATTTGAACACTTCCCTATTATAGTAAACATTTCAAACCGTCATGTACATCTTACTAAAGAACATTTTGAACAACTTTTTGGTTCTGGGGCTGAACTTACCAAATTTCAAGATTTGGTTCAACCGGGACAGTTTTCTGCAAATGAAACCGTGGCAGTTATTGGTCCCAAAGGGAAATTTGAAAAAGTGAGAATAGTTGGTCCGTTAAGAAAATATACACAAATAGAAATTTCCAGAACTGACAGTTTTATATTAGGTGTTAATCCACCTATAAGAGATTCTGGAGATATAACGAATTCTGCCGGGATAACACTTGTTGGTCCCAAAGGTAGGCTTGAACTTAAAGAAGGGTGTATTATTGCAAGACGTCATATTCATTTTACTCCGGAAGACGCAACTAAACTTGGGTTGAAAGACAAAGATATTGTAAAAATTTTTGTAGGGAAAAACAAAGGTAGAGAGACAATCTTTAGCGATGTTTTATGTCGTGTATCAAAAGATTATGCGACAGAATGTCATCTGGATACGGACGAGGCAAACGCTGCTATGGTGAACAACGGAGATGTGATTTATATTGTGGATAAAAAATAATTGTGAATATAAAAATTTTTTTTAAGTATTAATTTTAATAAAAAAGGAGGGTGGTTATGGAAGCGTTAGGTATGATAGAAACAAGAGGGTTGGTAGCACTAATAGAAGCAGCAGACGCTGCAGTAAAAGCAGCGAACGTAAAACTTGTTGGTTGGGAAAAGATAGGTTCAGGGTTAGTTACAGTACTTTTCCGTGGAGAAGTTGCAGCTTGTAGAGCAAGTTGTGAAGCAGGTGCTGCTGCTGCACAAAAAGTTGGTGAGCTTGTTGCTGTTCATGTAATTCCGCAACCACATGTTGAACTTGAAGGTAAAATGCCAATTTCGTTACCAGAAACTTTAGCAAGAAAAAATAAGTAATTAAAATTTTTTACGGAGAGAAGTTTATGTTATTTGCAAGAGTTATAGGTAATGTTGTTTGTACAAGGAAAGATGAGAAACTTAACGGGACAAAACTTTTGTTAGTTCAACCGGTAGATTTGGAAAACAATCCTAAGGGAAATCCGTTAGTTGCAGTAGATACTGTTGGAGCTGGCGAAGGTGAACTTGTACTTATTGTTCAAGGTTCCTCTGCAAGACAGACAAAACGTACTGAAGGTAACCCTGTAGATTGTGCAATTTTTGCTGTTGTAGATACTGTGGAAAAAGATGGTAAAATAGTTTTCCGTAAAACTAACGACTATATAAAAAAATAATAATCGTGAGGTTAAAACCATATGTATATTACAGAAGAACAACTACAACAGTTGGTAAACCTTGTACTTTCCAGAATTGAACAACAAGGAATAAAAGTTTCAACTGTTACTCCAGAGTATTCTTCTGATAGTATCTTATGTCGTAACGTTGAAGAAGCAGTTAACAGAGCCAAAATTGCGTTTCAAAAGTTTCAATCAATAAAATTAGAACAACGAAAAAATATTATTGATAATATCCGTAAACGTAGTATACAGAATGCTGAACATCTTGCGAAACTTGCTGTTGAAGAAACCAAGATGGGCCGTTGGGAACATAAAGTACAAAAGAATATACTTGCTGCTACTAAAACACCAGGAGTGGAAGATTTACAACCAGTTACTACTTACACTGGGGACCATGGGATGACACTTGTAGAGTTTGCTCCGTTTGGTGTTGTAGCTTCTGTTACACCGTCTACCAATCCTACCTCAACAATAATAAACAATTCTATTTCAATACTTTCTGCAGGCAATGCTGTAATTTTTGCACCACATCCCGCTGCTAAAAAATGTTCTCAGGAAACTATGAAAATCATTTCAGAGGCAATTGTAGAATCTGGTGGTCCACGAGATTTAGTGTTAACCATAGATCCGCCGTCAGTAGAAACTACTCAAGAGTTGTTAAAACATAAAGAAGTTAAAATGATAGTTGTTACTGGCGGACCTGCGATTGTTAAAGTAGCAATGTTAAGCGGGAAAAAAACAATTGCTGCGGGACCTGGTAACCCGCCAGTAGTAGTGGATGAAACTGCAATATTTCCTAAATGTGTGACTGACATTATCTCAGGTGCAAGTTTTGACAATGGCATACTTTGTACAGCAGAAAAAGAAGTTATACTTACAGAATCTGTAAAAGAAAAATTTTTATTCTATATGCGTCAACAACCAAATGTGTATGAACTTACAAAAGAACAAATGGATGAACTGGCAAAAATTGTAATAAAAGAACCTGCAAGACCTGGTTGTCCTGAAGGTGTAATGAACCGCGATTTTGTTGGTAGAAACGCAAATGTTATTGCAAAATCTATTGGACTAAACTTGCCTGATAATATTGTTTTATTATGGGGATTAGTACCTAACGACCATCCGTTTGTATGGACAGAACAACTTATGCCAGTTTTACCTGTTACTGTAGTAAAAGATATAGACGAAGCAATAAATTTTGCAGTTGAAGTAGAAGGTGGCAACCACCACACTTTTATAATGCATTCGCTTAACGTAGAGCATCTTTCCCGTATGGCAAAAGCGTGCCAAGGGTCAATTTTTGTAAAAAACGGTCCTTCGTATATGGGGTTAGGGTTTGGCGAAGGATATGCTACTTTAACAATTGCAACACCTACAGGTGACGGGTTAACTAAAGCAAGAAATTTTACCAGACCGTTACGTTGTGTGTTAGTAGATTATTTCAGGATTGTATAATTGGATGAATATTATACAACAAATTAAAACAGCAGGTATAGTAGGAGCAGGCGGTGCAGGTTTCCCTACATATTACAAATTAGAAACTGCTAAACAAAAAGTTGATACTTACATAATAAACGCAGCTGAATGTGAACCTTTGATACAAGTTGATAAACAAATATTAAAAATTTATCCACAGAAAATATTAGCTTCTTGTATAGAAATCGGCAATTTGTTAGGTGTTAAAAAAATTGTTATAGCAATAAAAGAAAAGTATCACGATACTATTGAAATTTTACAACAAGTGTTGCCCAAATTTGACCACAAAATTGAGATTTGTTATTTAGAAAACTTTTATCCTGCAGGTGACGAGTTCAGTCTGGTTTACGAAGTTACAGGAAGGATTGTTCCTGAAGGCGGTTTACCGTTAGAAGTAGGTGTGGTAGTGAACAATGTAGTAACGTTATTGAACATTTACAATGCGTTATATGAGAACCTTCCTGTTATAACTCGTGCTGTGAGCGTGATTGGTGAAGTGTATCATCCAAAAACTTTAGTTGTTCCCGTAGGAACACAGATAAAAAATTTGTTAGAATTTTGTGGCGGGACGAAAATTAGTAGTTATACTGTAATAGATGGTGGACCTATGATGGGGAAAATTGTTTCTTTAGACGATGTTGTTACGAAACGTACCTCTGCAATATTAGTTTTACCTGATGAGCATCCTATAGTAAGGATGAAAAGTTTACCAGAAAAATTTTTTTTATACCAGACGAAATCTGCTTGTGAACAATGTCGGGATTGTACTGAAATATGTCCACGATATCTGTTAGGGCACGACTTTGAATGTCACAAAATTCAGCGTAGTGTATCGTACCAAACCGATGAACTTCTTACTGAAGCGTATCTATGTTGTGAATGTGGGTTATGTGACTGGGTATGCCCGATGAACCTTCTTCCACGACGAGTAAACCAGAAAGTGAAACAAATGTTGATACAAAAAAATATAAAAAATCCACATCACAGGAAACCTTTTAAAGTACGAAGTCTGAAAGAATATCGTAAAGTTCCACCTGAACGAATAATTTCACGGTTTGAATTACAGCAGTATGTATCTTCAGCAACATTAGAACCTGATACTAAAGAAGTCCCTGAAGTAAAAATTCCGTTATTGCAACACATAGGTGTTCCTGCAGTCCCTACAATAAAAGTTGGTGATAAAGTTAAAAAAGGTGATTTAATAGGAGATATCCCAGAAGGTAAATTAGGTTCACCAGTTCATTCCTCTATTGACGGAGAAGTAGTGCAAGTAACGAAAGAATATATAAAGATAAAAAGGTAAATTTTTATAATGATACAACCTGCAATAGCACTTGTAGAACTTAATTCTGTTGCTCGTGGGATAGAAACAGCTGACGCTATGTGTAAAGTTGCTACAGTCCAACTTGTAGATGCGTATGCGATATGTCCTGGTAAATATATAATCCTGATTACAGGTTTACTTGCAGATGTTCAGTCGTCATTACAAAAAGGAATAGAAGTTTCAGGCCAGTTTCTGGTTGACAAGTTGTTGTTGCCTAATGTAAGTACCAAAGTGTTGCCTGCTATATTGGGAACAAGTAAAATTAGAGAAAATATTGTTTCCGTAGGTTCAATAGAAACTTTTACAATTGCAAGTTGTATTATAGCATCAGATATTGCTGCGAAAAAAGCTGATGTAGATTTGATAGAAATTCGTCTTGGTAAAGGGCTTGGAGGGAAATCATACGTTACACTTTGTTCTAACGATGTAGGTGCTGTGAAGTCTGCAATAAATGCTGCAGTACAAGAAGTAAAAAAGATGGGTGCGTTAGTACAGCAAACAATAATTCCACAAATACATGAAGATGTGTTAAGGACATTGTTATAATTAAAGTGAAAAAGTGGAAAAGACAGGTGATAGGTGGTAGCAGGTAGGTGGCAGTGAAAAAGTAAAAAAGGGAGAAAGTGAAAAAGGAAATGTATCAGCAAAGCGTCAACTTTGCTCTTTGTTTACCCAAAATTCTTGGATTAGAGGCTTTAGCCTCGTAGAATAAAGGATTTATCCTCGTGGAGAGAAATTTATAATCTGACGAGTCTAAAGGCTCTATTCCAACGAGCCTGAAGGCTCTACTCCGAAAATGGCAGTGATAGAAGGGAAATTAGGTGTCTAAAATTATGAATATACTTTTAGGTTCAGACCATAGCGGGTTTAAGTTAAAAGAAACAATAAAAAAAATTTTACAATCTCAAGGATATACAGTGACAGATTTTGGCTGTTATTCTGAAGAACCGGTTGACTGGCCTGATATTGCATTGATTGTAGCGGAAGCAGTTAAAGACAAATTTGGTGATATAGGAATTTTGATTGACGGTTTTGGTGGTGCGATGTGTCTCGCTGCGAACAAAGTAAAAGGTATCCGAGCAGTAAGTGTATATAATACTACTGCAGCAAAGTTAGCTAAAGAACATGATGACGCGAACATAATTTGTCTTGGTGCAAAAACTGTAGGTGAACTGGAGAATATAGAAATTGTTAAAACATTTTTGTCGAGTAAGCCATTAACCGAAACACGATATTTACAAAGATTAAAAAAAGTTGAGGAAATTGAAAAAAAGTATATGAAATAATTTATGAAAATAGCGATAGCTTCTGACCACGCTGGGTATGTATTAAGAAAAAAATTAGTTGAAAAGTTATCCGAAGAATATGTGGTAATAGATTTTGGTTGTTTCAGTGAAGATAGTTGTGATTATCCTGACTATGCAGTGAAAGTAGCTGAAGCAGTACAAAAAAAAGATGTTGACTGTGGTATTTTACTTTGTGCTACAGGTATAGGTATGAGTATTGTAGCAAATAAATTCAAAGGTATTCGTGCAGGCGTGTGTTTTTCTGACGAAACAGCGCGACTTATTTCAGAACATAATTTTGTAAATGTTATATGTATTCCTTCAAGAATAAAACTTTGTGATAAAGAAATTTCTTTTGATATGGTTTATAATTGGGTAAAGATTTGGTTATCTACGGCAAATTCTAACGAACAACGGCATATACGAAGAATAGAGAAAATTTCTCTTATTGAAAAACAAAATTTTAGATAACAATTGTTATTTGGAGGAGTAAAAATGGACATATTTAAGTTCAGATTTGTAATTACAGGAATTTTTGTTACAATATTTTTTGCAAATTTAAGTTATAGTATAGACCAACAGAAAATAGATTATATAACCAAACTGATAAATTCTGCTGAATATGACAAAGCAATAGAAGTTTTAAACGCTGACCGTGCAGATACAGAAATTTTGTTATCCATAGCATATTTAGGTAAAGGAGAACTTGATACTGCAAAAAAATTTGCTTTAGTATATTTAACGAAAAATCCTTTGGATGTGGTGGTAAATTATATACTTGCATTTATTTCAGAAGAAGAAAAAGATTACGTTTCTGCAATGAGATATTGGGAAGTTGTGTTACAAAATTCTAAAGACAAGTCTGTAAAAAGTTTAGCAAAAAAACATATTGAGGTTATCAAGAAAATAACGAAATGAAAAAATTTTTTAAAGGAAGTTATATATTAACATTTACACTAATTTTAGGTTGTGTTACACCACAAGGTGTCTACTATAAAGGATTTGATCCACAAAAAATTAAAGTTATCTCAGTAGGCGAATTTAATTCTTATGGAGAATATAACACCAGCGGTCCTATGATAAAAGATATGATGATACAACATTTGTTATTACGAGGGTATACGGTTAAAGAAAAAGATGACCCTGAGGTAGAATATATTTTGTTAGGCAGTGTGACAAGATTTTTACCTGAGAAAAAGTATCTTGTGTATATGGGTACAGATAAACAACAAGTTATGCTTGGTGGCCCTTTAACGGAAATTAGCGGGTCTAATGTATACAATATAGGTTCAGCGTTTGGTGTACCTAACAGTAACATAGTAGTGACAAACGCTACTGTAGGTGTTACTGCAAGGTTGGTAGAAAAAAGAACAGGAAATGTTGTATGGAGTAGCGGATTTTCTTACGAAGCGTTAACAGTAGAGACTGCTGCGGAAACTGTGGTAAATTATTTAATAACATCGTTAACCGGAATAAGGAAATAAAAAATGTTACCCGGGAAAGTAATAGGCAGAGTTTGGGCAACAAAAATTTGTGAAAGTTTGAAAGGAAGAAAATTGTTGTTAATACAACCTACAGATTGGCATCAACGACCTAAAACTACACAACCAATAGTTGCAGTAGATGTTGTAGGAGCAGGCGCTGGCGAGTTCGTGTTTTATGTTCAAGCAAGAGAAGCAGCAGTTGCCTGTGGTGGAAGAAGTTTAGAAGACACTCCTCCAGTAGATGCAGCAATTGTAGGAATAATTGATGGAGTTAAATTAGAAATATAATATTATGTATCTCGCAAAAGTAGTAGGTAATGTTTGGGCAACAAGAAAACATAAAAGTTTAGAAAATACAAAACTGTTATTGGTTAGAAAAATTGACGGTATTTCAGGAGAGTTTATAGACGAAGAAATAATTCTTGCTGTAGAACCACAATCTGCACAAACCAATGCTGGAATAAATGATATTGTGTTAGTAATGGATGAAGGTAATTCTGCAAGACAAATATTAAACGACAAATACGCGCCTGTAAGAACAATTATCTGTGGTATAGTAGATATAGTAAACTGCAATAATAACCACAAAAAATGGTATTAACAGTTCTTTTTTGAATAACGAAAAAATTATTTAGGAGGGTAAGAAAATAAAGTATGAAAAAGATGTTATGTATTTTTATGGGAGGAGATAGAAATTTAGATACTGCATTTACTGCAGTTAGAGAACTTACAAAAATTTTTGTAACAAAAATCTTTGTAACAAAATCTGCAACACAAATTATCGGTATAGAACGAATAAAAAGAGAAATTCCAGGGATAGAAATTATTGACGGTAACAATAAAATTAATCCAAACGAACTTTCTTTATGGGCAGATGTTGTAGTAGTTGCTGTTTTGACTTTAAACGGGCTTTCAAAAATAGTTTCTTTAATGCCAGATACTCCTCATATAAATATTATAATAGGAGCATTAGAAAAAGGTATCCCAATTATAGTTTCCCGAGATAGTATATTCTGTTCTTGCTATCCTGAACCACAACGGAATACTGCGTTGTTTAGAAAAGTTGAACATATGATTTCAGAACTTAAATCGTTAGGTATCACAGTTTCTAGCGGGAAAAAGTTGGTAGATGACACAATTTTAGCTTGTGGTTTGAGTTCTACGCCAGTAACTTATTCTTCTGCTGGGAAACTGTTAGATGACCACAAAAAAGTAAAAGTTACCACTACTTCTGCAGGGAAAATTATTGATATTGAAAATGTTGTAGTTACTGAAAGTTCTGCAGGGAAAGTTTTTGCAAAACCTGTATCAAAACTTGACGGGATAATTACGGACCTTTGTCCTGCGTTTAAAGATGGTATAGAATGTAGCAGTTGTGGAAAATGTGTGGAACGAAAAAAAACTTCAGTAGCAACTATAATAGATGCTGGTGCAGATAGAATTGCTGCGTATGATGTTAAAGAAGTAGCGCGGGATGTTGCTGCGTTAATTGACCATACACTTCTAAAACCAAATGCTACACAAGAAGAAATTGTAAAACTTTGTGAAGAAGCAAAAAAATATAATTTTGCTTCGGTATGTGTAAACCCTACATACGTAAGTTTATGTAAACAACTATTAAAAGACACGCCAGTAAAAGTCTGTACTGTAGTAGGATTTCCTTTAGGTGCGACAACACCTACTGTGAAAGCAATTGAAGCAAAGGAGGCTATAGCAAACGGTGCTGATGAAATTGATATGGTAATAAACATCAGTGCACTTAAATCTGGAAATTATCAGTTAGTATTAGATGATATAAAAGCAGTCAGAGAAGCTACCCGCGGTAAAATTTTAAAAGTAATTATTGAAACAGCATATCTTACTAAAGAAGAAAAAATTAAGGCTTGTGAACTTGCAAAACAAGCTGGAGCTGATTTTGTGAAAACATCTACAGGGTTTGGACCTTCAGGCGCTACTGCTGAAGATGTTGCTTTAATGCGTTCTGTTGTAGGACCTAAAATGGGAGTGAAAGCTTCCGGAGGAATAAGAACTTTGGCCGATGCAAAAAAAATGATACAAGCAGGAGCTACACGAATTGGTGCTTCTGCTTCAGTAGCAATTGTTAAAGGAGAAACAACAACAAGTAAATACTAAGTATGATACACAAATGGGAAATAAAACAGTTCCGTAAAAATGACAAGAATGAGTATAGAATAAGGTTACGTTGTCAAGAAGCAGATTTCAACGATTTAAAAGATTTTTTGAAAAATAATAATATACAGATATTGAGAGAGTTTCGTTCTCTTAGCCCAAATTTTAATTATGTATTTTATCTTGGCGATATTGATGAAACAGAAATACAAAAATTTTCTGTACTATTAAAACACTTGTGTAATGATGGTGAATATCTTCCTTTTGCAGGAGAGACAGAAACAGAACCTGAAGATTCGTTAAAATCTCTTTACAATTTATTAAAAGAAATCTACGAAATTTCAACAGGCGAAAATGTTGAACTAAAAACAGGATATTATAAAATAATAAAAGATGTAAGTAAGATTATCTCTTCAATCTCAGATTTTGGCGAATTGATAAGGGTATTATTTAACATAACAAAACAGTTACAATATGATAAAACCATTCTTCTATTACGGGATGAAGATGTATACAGTTTTGTTGATGGATACGGAGTTGATAGAAATGTTGTCGGTATGTATAAAATAGACATTGCTGCTGCAGAAATAATCAAAGAATTAGGAAAAGTTGTATTAAAAAGAAATTTATCTAAGGAAATATTATCTACCCAGGAAATATTTAAGTATTTTCCTGTAGGGGTAATTATTTCATTAATTTCTGAGAATGAACTAGAAGGGTTTATACTGTTAAACGAGAAAAAGAATCTATATACAGAATTTAAAAACGAGAGTGAATTGTTAGAGATTATTTCTGTTCAAATTTCTACTATAATTAGAAGTTTACGTTTGTCAAAAGAAGCAATTATTGATACATTGACAGGTGTCTACAGATATAATTACTTTGTTAAAAGGTTGGAAGAAGAAATATATAGAAGTCAACTTTATAAACATCCGTTAAGTTTATTAATGATTGACATAGACAATTTTAAACTTGTCAACGATAATTTTGGTCATGAAATAGGTAATATGGTATTACGAGAAGTGGCAAATATATTAAAAGAAAATACAAAAATAAGTGATGTAGTATGTCGTTATGGTGGGGATGAGTTTGTAATAATTTTTCCAGAAACAAATGTGTTTGAAGCTTATCTTTCTGCTGAAAGATTAAGGCAATATATTTCTCATGTAATAAAAATTACAAACGATTTAAAAAGCAAAATAGAAAAATTGGGATTAAAAATCTCGCAAGAAATTGGCAATGAAAATATGGGTAAAGAAATAAAAGTTACTGCTTCTATGGGTTTGGCTTTTATAACAGGTAAAGAACAGAGAAAATTTTCTACAGAAGAATTAGTTTCTTTTGCAGATAAAGCGTTATATATTGCTAAGATGGAAGGAAAAAATAAAGTAAAAATTTGGAATGAAGAAGTTATAACTGATTTAATAAGTGCCAAATAAAATACTTTTTAATTTTACGAGGAGGTGAAGTAGTATGGAAGAAAAAAAAGAAGCGTTAGGGATGATAGAAACTCGTGGTATGATAGGTATGGTGGAAGCTACGGACGCTATGGTGAAAGCAGCAAAAGTAAGACATATTGGGTATG
>CALJEJ010000009.1 GCA_938074745.1 uncultured Endomicrobiia bacterium | reverse complement strand
TTTTGTACTAAACACTATATCGTTATCAACAAAAGTAATAACTTTGTCAATTGCAATATTGTCCTTGATTATAAACGAAACATTTACAGGATATAAACTTTTATAATCAGTGTTGACTTTAAATACTTCTTTGTCTTTAGGTGTGATAGGTATAATTTCAGGCGGTGTGGTGTCTATAAGAAAGTTGATTGTTACTTCTGAACTATTCCTTTCCCAATCTTCAGCAAAGATTTTTAGTCTGTATCATCTTGAGTTAAGTTGTATGTTCTTTCAATTTCCCTCAGAAATACTACCTTGTCAACATTTTAACTAAAAACTTTGTTTCTACCAGAATTTTTTGCGTTATACAACATTTTATCTGTTCTGGCAATAAAAGTTTCCAGTGTATCTTCAGGAGTAAGTTCAGCAACACCAAAAGAACAAGTTACAGAAATTGTTTTATTGTTCACAAAAAACTTTTTTGTTTCAATTTCTTTTCTTAACCTTTCTGCTACATTTGTAGCTTCTGAAACAGATGTGTTAGGCAAAATTATACAAAACTCTTCACCGCCGTAGCGGCCACAGATGTCGTGAAACCGTACTTCTTCTTTTAACAATTTTGCAATTTCAGTGATTACGGTATCACCTGCTTGATGGCCATATTCGTCATTAATTTTTTTAAAATGGTCTATGTCAAACAATATTAAAGAAAGTTTAGTTGAAAATTTCCGTGTAGAATAAATTTCTTCTTGTAATCTTGAAATGATATATTGGTGGTTATAAAGTTTTGTCATATTATCACTTACTGCTGACTGGTAAACAAAACAGTTATGTATTACATTAGAAACCTGCTGCATAATAAGTTGTAGTATAATTTTTTCAAATTTTGTTTTAGGGAAATTTTTTTTGCGTATAGGGAAATGGAGATTAAGCACTCCATATTTTATATCTTTAAATTTTATTGGTATGGACACTAACAACTCTTTTTTCAATAATTTATAGTCGGTATCAAAAAGTTTGTAGTAATACTGTGATTTACTTATATCCTTTACGACGGCAGGCAGTCCTGTTTCCAAAACTTGTCCTGCAATACCTTGCATAGGTTTAAGTTTTAATTTTCTTAAAGCGTAGCTGGAAATATTTTTACCGTACCTAATTCGTAAATAATTATTTTCGTCTAACAACATTATTGAAATTCGTGAAGGGTTTAATAACAAGGATATTTTATCAGCAATTTTGGGTAGGATTTTGTCAATATCCAAGGAAGAGGACAAATCTGATACAATACTTGAAATTAATTCAATTTTATAATATTGTGATTTTATAATGAAAACAAGCAAAAACAAAACCACAATCAAAGCAACAAAAAAAATTTTACACAACATGTTATCTGAATAATATCCACAAAATTAGTAACAACAATATAACAAATACAATCATAACAACATTTCTTTGTCTTTGTATCCTTGAATAAAAATTTGATTTAAGATGGAAGTTGGTTCTTAAAGGCACTAACCTTGAAAAACAAATCCGACAATATTTTAGTCCATCTCTATTTTCTGTTCCACATATTGGACATTTAATTTTTTTCATTATTTTTATACCAAAAGAATTCCTGCTACTGTAGCGGTTTGTAAACATGCCAAAGTTCCTGCAACAAGAGCGCGGATACCTAATTGTGCAAGTTCATGTTTACGTTGAGGAGCTATTGTACCAATACCACCAATTTGTATCCCTATTGAAAGAAAATTTGAGAACCCACATAATGCATAAGAAAGAATTACTGCGGTTCTGTGAGACACAATTTGTGGGTTTGTTATATACATTTGTGCCCAGTTAGCATACGCTACAAATTCGTTAAAAAAAGTTTTTTGGCCAATAAGTTGTCCTGCAATAACTATATCTTTACTATCCACTCCTAAAAGGTAAGACAACGGAGCAAAAATAAGTCCAAAAATTTTGTCAAAAGAAAGGTTTTTTGTCCATGAAAATGGTAACAAATTACCTAAACTTGATAATAAAAAATTTGCAAGATATAACAACGCCATAAAACTTATCAACATTGCGCCTACATTAACTGCTAACCTTAAACCTAAAGTTGTTCCGTTAGCAATAGCATCTAAAAGGTTCACATCTGTTTTTTCATACTTAATTTTCACATGACCTAAAGTTTTAGGTTCTTCAGTTTCAGGAAGTAATAATTTTGAAAACACTAACGCTGCAGGTGCGGACATTACCGAAGCGGTCATTAAATGTCCTGCAATGTCAGGGATATATTTGTTCAACAAACTCACGTATGCTGCCATTACACCACCTGCTATCGTAGCCATACCACCAGTCATTACAGCTAAAAGTTCTGACCGTGTCATTTCTGACACATAAGGACGAACCATTAACGGTGCTTCGGTTTGTCCTACGAAAACGTTTGCCGCACAACATAAAGTTTCAGCACCCGAAGTACCCATGAATTTTACCATTATCCGAGCAAAGAGTTCTACTATAAACTGCATTACACCAAAATAATAAAGGATAGACATAAACGCAGAAAAAAAGATTATCGTAGGAAGAACTTTGAAAGCAAAAATGTAGCCAAACTTTTCTGTATCTGACACAAGACCACCAAAAATAAATTCAGCACCAGATTCTGAAAAACTTACAAGTTTTATAAACATTGTGTTGAATATTTCAAAGAACCATCTACCAGGCGGTGTTTTTAAAACTATTATTCCTAAAATTATTTGCAACAACGAGCCCCAAAAAATTGTCCTCCATAAAATTTTATTTTTATATTGAGATAATAGCCAGCCTATGAAAATTAAAACTAACATTCCTATGAAACTTATAAAATTTTTTGTTACAAACATACTTTTTGAAAATTCAATACAAAATTTTGTATAATTGATATAAAAATGGTTTATTTATGTCAATATTTAGGTTTATATTTAGTTTTGGTTGTATAGAAACGTAAAATTTTGTATAATTTATTGTGTAAGATGAAAAAAATAATAAGGGTAGGATGTTGTGGTTTTCCAGTAGCAAAAGAAAAATATTTTTCAGAGTTTGACTGCATAGAAATAAATATTACTTTTTACCAAATCCCAGAACTTAATACTGCAAAAAAATGGGTTCAACAAGTCAAAGAAGTTTTTTCTCAGAAAAAATCCGAGGTTGAAAGTTTAGAGTTTGAGTTTATAATAAAATCCTGGCAGTTAATAACTCATCCTGCTACTTCTTTTACTTACCGTAGATTAAAAGAAAAAATTGAACCAACTAAAAAAAATAATTATGGAATGTTCCAAAACACAAAAGAAGTTTTTCAAGCATGGCAACGTACAAAAGAGTTTGCTTTAGAATTAGGTTGTAAAAAAATTTTGTTTCAATGTCCAGCAAGTTTTACACCTACTGAGGTAAATCTAAAAAATATGTATAATTTTTTTAAAAAAATTTCTAAAGATAAAAAAAAGTATAATTTTGATTTTATTATAGAACTTCGTGGTGAACAATGGGATAAAAAAATTGTTGGCAAACTTGCCAAAGATTTAGATTTAATTCACTGTGTTGACCCTTTATATGCTAAATCTTATTATGGAGACTACCGTTACTATCGTTTACACGGACTACATACAGCTAACAGATTAAATTACAATTATACTTTTTCTGACGAAGAATTAAAAAAGGTTATTACATTATGTGACAAAAAACTTAATTATGTAATGTTTAACAATTCTACAATGTATGACGACGCGTTACGGTTTAAACAGTATTTATAATCTATTCCATAAAGTGTTGCCATAAACGTCAATACTGACAATCCCAGGAAAATCTTCTACAACAAATTTATACATAGCTTCTGTTGCCAACTCAGGATATGCAACAAGTTTTGTTTCTTTTACAAACTGGTTTAGATACGCTCCACAACCACCATAAGTGATTAAATACACAGCGTTATATTTCCGGCATAATGAAGAAATAAACTCACTGCGATAACCTTTACCTATCATAACTTTCACTCCGAGTTGTAGTACTGCTTCAGTATAATCGTCCATACGATAGGAAGATGTGGGACCACAAGAACCTACTGGTAAACCATATTTTGGCGCTGTAGCAGCACAATAGTAGAGCCCAGAATATCTGAAATTTATTCCTATTAATTGTTGAATCTCTTGATTAAAAATTTTTTTATGTACTTGGTCACGAAATACAAAAAGTTCACCTGAAATATAAACTTTATCTCCTACATGTAATTGGTTTAACACACTTACTTCCACAAGTGGTAGAATTATTTTATATTCTTTCATATCCTTATTGTATTTCGTCGGAACGAATGACATTGTAACACTACACTTACTGGTAAACAAGCAATATGTACTGGAAGTGTTTCTATAAATACATCTAAAACAGTGGTTTTTCCGCCTAACCCTAATGGGCCTATGTTAGAAAAGTTAAACTTTTGTTTAAGTTGTATTTCCATTTCTGAATAAAAAACATTTTTATTTCTTTGATTTATTTTTCGCAACAACGATTTTTTTGCTATTATTATACTTTGTTCTACAGTTCCTCCAAGACCCACTCCTACAACAGCTGGCGGACAACTGTATGGCAACAACTTAACTCCAGCATTATAGACAGTGTCAATTATCTCTTTTAATTCTACAGTAGGCAACAAAGTTGTGTTAAAAACAGTATTTTCTGTTCCCCCACCACGAATAAGAACAGAAATTTCTACTTCAGAAGTATCTCCCAAATTATTTTCTAAATAGACAGTTGAATAATGTTTAACAAAACTTCTCAATATTGGGTCTTCTACAGAAGATTTCCTAAATTTTTCTGTTTCGTACACTTCTTGCACAATCTCATTAATTGTTTGTTCTACTGAGAAATTTAACATTACTTTATTCCCTATATTAATAAAAAACTGTGGTATTCCCGTGTCCTGACATAATGGTAACTTAGTTTTAGAAGCAACGGTTGCATTATCTAAAATTTTTTTTAACACATCTTTAGCAACTTCGTTATTCTCCAAAGAAATAGCATTTTTTATAGCTTCTAAAACATCTTCAGGAAGATAGTAATGTGTTTGAATTAAGAGATTTTTAACTTCGCTAAAAAATTTTTCTTTTTCTATTACTCTCATACAATTTTGTATAATATAACACCATTAGCCTCAACTACTTTAGGCAATACAGATATAAGTTGTTGCCACAATTTAATACCGTGGTTGTTAAATTCCAATATACCGTAAGGTTTTAACCGTTGTGCTTCTTTTGTATTGTACAATATATAAGTTATACCTGACATTTTAAATTTTTCAATAACTTCTTGTAAACTTTTTGAATTATTTATTATTTTAGTATATAAATTTTCTGCTAAAACATTTGTGGGGATATATTTTTTGTCACAATAAAATCCTCGTTGCTCTCCTATAAATAATATCTTGTCTTCGTGTGATAAATATTGGTTTATATATTTAAACACCTGGTATGGTGAGTTAGATAGTTTAGTAGATAAATATATCTCTTCATCTACAATCCCTATAGCTACCCAAAAAGGATCTATTATTTTTTGTACGTTAAAGTATAGTATAAAATTCTGTAGTGTTAACAGAATCATGCTACATAAAATGAGGTTTGAAATTATTTTATAAAATTTTTGGTTATAGGAATTATAAAAACTATAAAATATTATAGAGACCACCACTGAAAAAATTGGTAATATGGGTATCAAAAATCTTAATACAGGTTTAGTGAAATACCATACAACAATATGAAAAATAATATACAACACTAATATTTTAGTTTCACTATTTAATCTATGAATTACGAAAAAAATTAAAGGCAACAATAAAAAATAAATATTCCAACCGTAATCACCAAAAATTTCTACTCCAGAAGAATATTGAAAATTCAGTTTCTGCCATGGCAACAAGTCAAAGAAAGGAGAACTTTTATTCATATAATCCGTGATAGTGGCAAAAAACTTATCAATTTTTTGTATATCTAAAGGAAGATTTTTATAACCAAAAATTTTAATAAAAAACGGGAAAAACGGATTTCCTACAGTAATAAAATTTTTTATCCCCCAGGGTGAATAAAATAGTGTTACAATTACAAAGAACATAATTATGTGTTTTAAATTTGATTTTTTATACTTTAAATATAGATAAATCAAAAAAATAAAAATTATTCCAGCAGTAATTCCGCCGGTGTATTTAGTTCCTAAAGCAGCAGCTGTAAAAACACCACACAAAAATAAAAATGTAATTTTTTGTTTATTATCATATTGAAGATAAAACAAAAATGTGTACAAAGCTACAATGGTATAAAACCCTAAACCAATTTCTACATAACTGCTTGGCATAAGTAACATTATAGCAGTTGTAGTAGAAAACAAGAACACAGATAGGTTAGCAGTTTGTTTGAAACCTAGCCTATAACTTAAACTATAAATTGCTAAGATTGTGAAAATTCCGAATATGAAAGAAATTAAGTTTGCTAAAGAGTAACTTCCTATTGATAACGCATAAGTAAACAACATTTCCATGTTTTGTGGGAAAAGGGAATAAAAATTTCCTTCTACGAAGAAAATTTTATGATATTTTAAATATTCTTTGGGTAACGAAAGGTGATAAACTAAAGAATCATAATACGTTACCGGAGTAAAACATGTAATAAACATAATTATTAGACTTAGAGATGTTATAAATAGTAATATATCAAGTTTGTATTCTTTAAACGAGATTGAACTAAAAACCGAAAATATTTCTCTGTAAGAGAACAATAAATATCCGCTAGTTAACACAAATATTAGTTGTGGATAAAGACAGTGAGTTATTCCTAAAATGAAAATTACAATTTCAATTACAATACTGCCTAAAGCAAATTCAAATACTGTTTTTTCGTAACTTCTAAAACTATAAGTTATCTCAGGGAAAAATTTCTTAAAAATTTTTTTACCTATAGAGACACAGATAAACAAAAAAATTAAACCACAAATTATAGTATATATTTTTTCAAAAAATTTTGGTATAGGATATTTTATAAAAATTTTTGTTATTGTGAAGGTAAAATAGAAAAGATAGATAACAAAACCTAATACAACAAAAGTTTTAACGATTTTATTTTTCACACAGTAGATACTTATTTTATCCACCTCGTGAAATAGCAATTACGCCTGTTCTTATTAATTCTTTGATTCCGTAGGGTTTTACAAGGTTAATAAACGCGGTAAGTTTATCTTCATCACCGGTTATTTCTAAAACCAAGGTTTGGTGGGATACGTCCACAATTTTTGCACGGAAAATTTCTGCTATTTCTATAATCTCAGCACGGTTCTTGTTATTAGCATTTATTTTTATCAACACAAGGTCACGTTCTATATGGTCTACTTTAGAAAATTCATATACTTTAATCACGTCAATAAGTTTGTTAAGTTGTTTTTCTACCTGTTCTAGAATCTTTTCATCTCCACGTACAACTATTGTCATACGAGACACTTCAGGATTTTCTGTTTCTCCTACAGCCAACGAATCAATATTATACCCTCTTGCAGCAAACAATGTAGAAATACGGGCTAATACACCGGGTTTGTTGTAAACCAAAGCTGAAATTATATGTCGTTTTATTTCTGTCATAACTTTCTCCTACTTTTATAAAAATTATGCTAAACTTGTTATAATTTCGTCAAGTGCGGCGCCTGCAGGTACCATCGGAAATACATTTTCTTCTTCTTCAATCCAAAAATCTATCACTACAGGTTTGTCTTTTACTCTGAACGCTTTTTTTAATGTAGGCACTACATCTTCTTTTTTTGTAACACGATATCCTTCTGCTTTATACCCTTTTGCTACTTCTACAAAGTCAGGGACTGGTTCACAGTGCAGTTTCCCAAATTTTTTACTACACAGATACGACTGAGAATATCTTTTGTTATAAAACAACTCTTGCCATTGACGAACCATACCGAGATATCCGTTGTTTATTATACACACGATTACATTTATTCTATTTACTACTGCAGTGGCTAATTCTTGGATATTCATCTGGAACGACCCATCACCTGCTATAACTATAACAGTTTCTTCAGGTTTACCTAATTTTGCACCTATTGCAGCTGGGAAACCGAACCCCATAGTTCCTAACCCGCCTGAAGATAAAAATTTTCTTGGTCCTTTAGGTTTATAATATTGTGCAGCCCACATTTGATGCTGGCCAACTTCTGTAACAACTATAGCATTTCCTTTAGTAAGGTTATTAATTTCTTCAATTATATATTGAGGTCGTAATTTGTTATCTTTTTTATAGGTTAAAGGATTTTCTTGTTTCCACTTGTTTATTTGTTTTATCCAGTCAGTATGTTTTTTAGGTTGTACAAGTTTTAAAATATCTTGTAACACTAACTTACAATCGCCAACTACTGGAATATCTGCTACAACATTTTTTGATATACTTGTAGGGTCGATATCAATATGTGCAATATGTTTTGCTTTAGGTGCAAAAGCAGCAAGTTTACCAGTACAACGGTCGTCAAACCGTGCCCCTACTGCAATTATTAGATCTGCATTTTGCATAGCAAGGTTTGCATAAACAGTCCCATGCATACCTAACATTCCTAAATTAAGTTCGTGTTCTGGCGGAAAACTTCCTATAGCCATCAATGTTGTAGTTACTGGTATATGAACTTTTTCAGCAAGTTCTTTTAAAACATCGCAAGCATTTGATGTTATTACTCCTCCACCTACATATAATATAGGTTGTTTGGCAGAATTTATTGCATCTACAAGTTTTTTTATTTGTAACGGATGTCCTTTATAAGTTGGTTTATACGAAGGCAAATCTACATTTTTATGCCAGACAAAATTAGTTTTTGCTCTCTGCACATCTACAGGTAAATCTATCAACACAGGTCCTGGCCTTCCAGTAGAGGCAATATAAAATGCCTGTTGGATTACAGTTGAAAGTTCAGTAACATTCTTTACTAAGAAGTTATGTTTTGTGATAGGCCGTGTGATACCTGTAGTATCTGCTTCTTGGAACGCGTCGTTACCAATAAGATGTGTAGCAACTTGTCCTGTAAACGCAACAATCGGAATTGAATCCATATAAGCAGTGGCAATTCCGGTAGTGAGATTAGTAGCACCGGGACCTGATGTTGCTATACACACACCTACTTTACCTGTAGCACGAGCATACCCGTCAGCCATATGTGCAGCAGCTTGTTCATGACGAGTTAAAATGAAACGTATATCTTTACAATCATATAATTTATCAAAAATAGGTAATACAGCACCGCCGGGAATGCCAAACATTATTTCTACATTTTCTTTTCTTAAAGATTCAACAAGAATTTCAGCACCAGTTTTTTCTTGTGAAGAAACATTAATTTTGTTTTCTGTACTCATTAATTATTAATCCCCCTTCCTGAAAAGTTCTGTTAACTTTCTTTATGAAATTTTGTAACCAGTAATTGGTAATCAGTAATTAGGATATAAAATTTCACCTACCTGCTACCACCTATCACCTTTGTTTTGATTTACCTACGATTTTCGGAGTAGAGCCTTCAGGCTCGTTGGAATAGAGCCTTTAGGCTCGTTATATTATAATTTTTTCTTCACGAGGCTAAAGCCTCTACTCCAAGAATTTCACTAGACACCTTAATAGTGTCAAAATGTGCGATAAACAATCACACCGCTACCGTGGACCGTGGACTATGGACCATTGACTGAATACTTATACCATTCAAAGCAAAGCTGAGGCTTTGCTGCTACATTTTCTTTTTTACTTTCTCACTCCTTCTTACCATCCACCTACCTACTTTTTCGCAGAGTAAGAAAATAACATTTTTATTTTTGAACCTGTATTTTTTCTGCAGGACGAAACCGTTGCAGGCACAATTTTTTTACGATTTCTGAAGTATCTTTCTCAACCTTGTTTGCAATTTCTTCAAGTGATAGTTTTTTGAAATCTTTGTTCAACTTTTCTTTCCATTTCCAAACTTCTTGTAGTGGTTTTTCTAGGTTCATATCTACACCTCCAACGGTGTAACCATCTCCAACGTTTTTGTATATCCTTCACGAAGATTTACACTATTTATAAGTTCTTTTTTACGAACACTAACCAGATGGCGATAATTCCAACTTACGAAAATGTCAAGTTCATATACAGTTGCTATTGCCACGTGCAAAGCATCCGTACGTTTTTTATATGGTATTACATTAGCACTTATATAACTCTCAGCAAGGTTTATCACTTCCTGATTAGTTTCAAGAACAATGCAGTTAGCAATTTTAACTAACTTTAGCATTTTAGATTTTTTAGGTTCAGGTGCTTGATTTAGTTCTTCTAATACTAAACCTGAGATGTACGGTTCTATTTGACCTGATATTATCTCTTTGAATAAATTCTTTGTAGCAGTGTAGTGTATCGGAAGATTTTCTTCTAAGAGATAATTCCAGAAAGAGGTTTCAAGATATACTCGTAATCTTTTCATATTTCTTTTCTTAACAATCTTACAGTTTGCATTTTACAATCTTTATTTTGCAAAGTTGAATATTGTATCTATTTTTGTATCTTCTATGATATCTAATTGCAGAATATTTTTTTAGCGTACTTTCAACACTGCGCCTTCAGATGCTGAAGTTACCAACTGTGAATACCTTGCTAACCAGCCAGTTTTGAACTTACGTTCTCTATATTGTGGTTGAAACTTTGCCAGTCGTGCATTTAATTCTGTAGAAGTTAAACGAACATTAAGTTTACGTTCAGGAATATCAATTTCAATAATATCACCGTTTTTGATTACACCTATAGGCCCACCTTCAGCTGCTTCTGGCGAGACATGGCCTATACACGGTCCTCGGGTACCGCCAGAAAATCTGCCGTCGGTAATTAACGCTACATGGTCAGCTAAACCCATACCTTGAAGTACACTTGTAGGACCTAACATTTCTCTCATTCCGGGACCGCCTTTTGGCCCTTCAAACCGGATAACTATAACCTCGCCTTTCTTAATACGTTTATTCAAAATAGCGTTCATTGCTTCTTGTTCTGAATCAAACACGTGTGCAGGACCACTAAATTTCCGCATTTTAGGAAGTACTGCGGATTGTTTCACCACAGCACCTTGTGGTGCTAAGTTGCCATACAATATTGCAATACCTCCTTCTGTAGAATAGGGTTTTTTATATCTTATAACTTCAGGATCAAGAACTTTACCTTGTTGTGCAATTTCAAGAATATTTTTCCCACTTACAGTATAATTTGGTTTTAACAAATTTGATACACAATTTAATACTGCTGGGATACCACCTGCTTTATGTAAATCTTCCATAAAATAATCTTCCGAAGCAGGTTCTAATCTCACAATATTAGGAACTTTTCTTGATATTTCATCAAAAAGTTTCAAATCCAAACGAATCCCTGCTTCATAAGCAATAGCTTTTAGATGTAACACAGAATTTGTTGAGCCTCCTAATGCCATGTCTACTACAATAGCATTATGTATAGCGTTTGAATTCATTATTCTTAACGGAGTAATTCCTTCTAATACCATTTTTACAATGGTTCTCCCGGATTCGTATGCAATACGTTTTTTTTCTGCAGAAACTGCAGCTGCTGTAGCACAATATGGTAACGACAAACCCATCGCTTCTACAAGACAAGCCATTGTGTTTGCTGTATACAGTCCTTGACAAGAACCTGCTCCAGGACATGTTTTGCATTCTAATTCCTGTAACTCTTGTTGAGTAATTTTCTTTGATTGGACCAACCCCACCGCTTCAAACGTATCTTTTACAAGAGACCTTCGTTTGTGTGCATAATAACCTGTTAACATAGGTCCTGCCGTAACTACTATTATAGGAATACCGACATTTATTCTTGTTGCACCCATAATCATCCCAGGAGTAATCTTGTCACAATTAGTTAACAACACTACACCGTCAAAACAGTGTGCGTTTATCATTGATTCTACACAGTCAGCAATAAGTTCTCGTGAAGGTAAGGAATAATGCATACCGTTATGTCCCATTGCTATACCATCACATATTGCTGGAATACCAAAAACAAAAGGTACCCCACCTGCTTCTACTATACCACGTTCAATCCATCGTTCAAGTTCTCTCATATGTATATGCCCCGGAACAATATCACTAAATGCAGAAGCAATCCCTATAAACGGTTTTTCTAAATCTGAAGGTGAAATACCGGTAGCGTATAACAGAGCTCTATGTGGTGCCCGAGTAACACCTTTTTTTATTTGTGAACTCGGTAGTTCAAGTTTATCTCGTTTCATTCCACCCCCCTTTAAAATTTGTCTATTTTGAGAGTAATATCAAAATTTCTATAACAAGCAATAATACTGCTATCAGTAAAATAAATATTTTAGTTAAATTAAAATCAAAAATTAACCTCATTTATTTTAATGTCTTTAAAAGTTTGTATTCTACAGCGTCAAGTAATGCTTCCCAGGAAGCTTCTATAATATTTTCAGAAACTCCGACAGTATTCCATGTATGTTTTTCATCTATAGATTCTATGTTTACTCTAACTTTTGCAGCGGTTCCTGCAGCAGGGTTCACTACACGAACTTTGAAATCTGTCAATTTCATATTTTTTAAAGTAGGATAATATTTTTCTAACGCTTTTCTTAGCGCGTTGTCTAACGCGTTCACAGGACCGTCACCTTCGGCTACTACATGAACTTCGTTGTTTTTTACCACAAGTTTTATAGTTGCTTCCGTGATAAGTTCTTTTTTTTCAGGCCTGTGTTCAATTATCACTCGGAAACCTTTTATTTCAAAAAACGGTTTGTAGTTGCTGAACATCTTGTGTACCAACACAACAAACGACCCTTCAGCATTTTCGTAAGAATAACCTTCAAACTCTTTTTGCTTAATACTGCGAATAATTTTAGTAATATTTTCTTCGGAAAGTTCAACAGATAACCATTTCTGTTTGAACAACAAATTTGATTTTCCGGCAAGTTCTGAAAGTAAAATTTTTCGTTCATTACCGACAAGTTTCGGGTTAATATGTTCATACGATTTAGGCAACTTATAAACAGCAGAAGCGTGCACACCACCTTTATGAGCAAACGAATTTGCTCCTACATAAGGTTGTCTTTCGTTTGGGACAAGGTTGGCAATTTCGTCAATTTTACGAGATACCTCGGTAAGTTTTTTAAGATTTTCTTCAGAGAGTACTTTGTATTTCAACTTAAGTTGTAACGCAGGAATTATTGAACACAGGTTTGCATTACCACAACGTTCACCTAAACCGTTAATTGTTCCTTGCACATGTGAACAACCGCTAAGTACCGCAGAAATTGAGTTCGCTACAGCACAGTCAGAATCGTTATGCGCATGAATACCAAACACAATCTGGTTTTGTTTTGCTACTCTACTAAAATGGTCTATTACTTGTGAAACTATTTCAGATATTTCATGAGGCAAACAACCACCATTTGTATCACACATAACTAAAGTTTTTGCACCACATAAAAATGCTGTTTCAAGACAAGCAAGAGCATAACTTTTGTCTGATTTAAAACCGTCAAAAAAATGTTCCGCATCATAAATTACTTCTAAATTGTGTGCTATTAAGAATTTTATACTATCTTGGATCATTTTAAGATTTTCCTTGGGAGTAGTTTGTAATGTTTTCTCAATATGTAATTTCCATGTTTTACCGAAAATACATACAGTTTTTACCCCTGAATTAACCAGCGCAATAAGGTTGTTGTCTTTTTCTGCAACGACATTTTTTCTTCTTGTAGAACCAAACGCTACAATTTTTGAACACTTCAACTTTATTGATTTTATTCTATTGAAATATTCTACATCTTTAGGGTTACTACCAGGCCAGCCTCCTTCAATATATTTAACTCCCAATTCATCTAACAATTGTGTGATTTTTAGTTTATCTTGTAGAGAGAAACTGATACCTGGCGTTTGTGCACCATCACGTAATGTGGTGTCAAAAATTTCTATTGTATTTTTTGTATTCATAAAAATTTTTACCCTTTTAAAATTAGTAGTAAATTTTTAAAATTTATTAAAATTCGTTTATAAAATCAATAGTTGAAATAAATAACTCTTTTTAGTATTGTTAATACAAACATTTTCTTGGTGGACAGTTTTAATGAAATTTTTATTAATTAACCCGCCAATTTATGATTTTAGTGCATACGATGTGTGGATAAAACCGTTAGGATTACTGTATATCTCTTCTATTTTGAAATCTTTTGGTCATGAAGTAGTTTTATTTGATTGTTTATCTGACCAAGCAAAACTAACTTTTCGTCAAGATGGTAGCGGAAAATTTTATAACGAGCCTGTAGCAAAACCTAAAATATTAGAAAATATACCTTTGGAGTATAAACGTTACGGTATTAAACAGCAGCTAATAAAAGATTTCTTGATATCACATTCTGACACAAATTATGTGTTAATAACTTCTTCAATGACTTATTGGTATTATGGAGTTAAAGAAATTGTTAGTTTAGTGAAAGAAGTCATACCTAAAAGTAAAATTTTACTTGGTGGAAATTACCCAATTCTTATGCCTGAACATTCAAAAAAATTGTTTTCTCGTGATGTAGATTATATTTTCCATACTGGTAGGATATCTGAATTATTGGAATATATTAAGTTTGAGACAAACACAAATTATAACAAAAATTTTTATGATGATTTTAATAATTTCCCTGCACCAGATTATTCTCATTATTCTGGAAATATACCTTATGTAGTACTCCGTACATCATATGGATGTCTTTATAACTGTAGTTATTGTGCATCACGAAGTATAACCCCAACTTATAGTTATAAAAATATAGAAACAACACTTAAAGAAATAAAATTTTTGTATGACACAACTTTAGCAAAAAACTTTGTGTTTTATGACGACATGATAATAGGTCCTGATATTACAAGAACAAAGAAATTTTTTACAAAATTAATTTCCTATAACTTACCAATAAAATTTTATACTCCAAACGGAATAAATCCAAAATATATTGATAAACAAATAGCACAATTAATGAAACAACTTAATTTTGTAGATCCGAGATTGTCGTTAGAAACTATTTCTGATAAAGTCCATGATATGGTAGATAAAAAGATAATTTTATCTGAATTTGAATTTGGTTTAAATAACTTGATTTCTTCAGGATATAAACCTAACGAAATATCAGTTTACATTTTAGCTGGGTTACCACAGGAAAGTCTATATGACGTATATAAATCAGTAGATTTTCTCGCAAAGTATAAGGTAAGAATACGGTTATGCGAGTACTCTCCTGTTCCTAAAAGTAAGATGTTTTATCAGTTAGGATTAAATGAATCAATAGACCCTTTATTATATAACAATTCAATTTTTTTATTTAACGGTATACCTGGTAAAGTTTCTGCATGGTGTAGTTATAAAGAATTACAACAACTTAAAGAGTATATTCGTCAAAAAAATAAAAAAATTGTGGCAATTTAAAAACAGTATCAAAAATATGTTTGATACACATGCACATTTGTTTGATGAAAAAATTTTACCTCAGATAGATGTTGTTTTAGAAAAATTAGCAAAAGAAAATTGTAAGGGTGTAATATGTATTTGTGAAACAGAACTTGAAATAGACAAATTTTTACAATATTATCAAAATTATAAATTTCTTTATTGTTCATTAGGTGTGCATCCTCATAATGCAAATCAGTTTGACAAAACAAAGTTTGAACAGATGTATCACAAACTTGAACATACAAAACGGTTAGTTGCAATAGGTGAAACTGGTCTAGATTTTTATTATAATTTTAGTGATAAAGAAACACAAAAAGAAGTTTTTATCTATCAAATTGAGTTTGCCAAGAATTATAATCTACCTTTAATAATACATTCACGCAACAGTAACGAACTTGTGTTTAAAATTTTGCAATTTATGAATTGGTATAAAGGTGTAATACATTGTTTCAGTGGTGATGTTAACGAAGCAAAAAAATTTGTAGATTTAGGGTTTAAGTTAGGAGTTACAGGAATTATAACATTTAAAAATGCAAAGAAGTTAAAAGATGTTGTAACTTCCATACCTTTAGAAACTTTAGTAGTAGAAACTGATTCGCCATATTTGTCACCTGAACCTGTAAGAGGAAAAGTTAATACACCATTGAATTTAAAATACATAATATCTGAGATTGCATCTTTGCGTAATTTTGAAATTACACAATTAGAAAATTTTATGGATAGAAATGCAATTGAATTGTTCAATATAATATGAAAAATAATAATTTAGCAGGAATTTTTATTTTAGTATTTTTTATAATAATTTTTTTTAACCGTATTGTGTTTACAGACTTGACTTATTTCCAACGAGATATAATGATACAATTTAAACCTTGGAAAATGTTAATAAATAATGTCTTAAGTAATATTAAATTAGCGAATAGCACGTATTTAGATTTTTTACCGTTATGGAACCCGTATAACCATTGTGGTGCGCCGTTGTTAGCAAATCTGCAAACACAGCTGTTTTACCCGTTGAGTATAATATTTTATCTTACGAAAAATTTTGTTATAGGATACAAAATTTTTCTTATTTTGCATTTTATTTTATCTGCAGTGTTTATGTATATTTTGTTACAAACAAGAAAGTTAAATATGGTAGCCTGTATAGTAGGAAGTATAGTTTGGAGTTGTAATGGATTTATTCTTTCGCGAGTAGAGTTTTTAAGTGTATTTTCAACAGTAGTGTGGTTACCATTATTAGTATATTTAATAGAGAATTTTTCTTTAGAATTCAAAATAAAAAATATTATTTTTTTATCATTAACAATAGCAATCCAATTTTTAGCAGGTCATGCGCAAATGTGGTTTTATTCAATATTATTTGTGTTTTTATACAGTATTTTTTTAAGTTACAACCGAAAATCTTGGGTTGCTGTGTGTATGTTAGCTTTTAGTATAATAGGAGGAATAATAATTTCTGCAATACAGTTTCTTCCTACAATAGAATTTTTTTATCATTCTACTCGTGTAGGTGGAAATAAAATTTTAAGTTCACAGTTTGGGTTAGACGTTTCTGAAGCAACATTGTTGTCGTTAAATTTTAAAGATTTAGTAAACTTTTTTTATCCTTACAGTTGGCAGTTTAATATTAAAGATTTTTATTTGAAATCTTCTGTAGAGTTAACAAATTATTGGGCTTACACTTTTTATTTAGGTTTTACAGGTATGATTTTAGGTATTTTAGGAATTTATAGTTTAAAATCTTTGAAAGAAAAATTGTTTTTAATTTTTTCAGCAGTAATTTTTACTCTGTATGCTTTAGGGAAAAATTTTGTTCTATTTTTTATAATCTACGAATATATTCCGATATTTCGTATTTTCCGTTATCCATCAACTGGTATCTATATTCCTGTGTTTGTTTTAAGTTTTGCTTCAGGTTGGGGAAGCGAATTTTTTTTAAGTAAGATAAAGAGAATATTCTTTAAATTGAACTTTGAAGAAATAATAACAGTTATACTACCTTTAGTTGTGTTTTTAGAATTGTATTTGTATAGTAATAAAATAAGTTTGTTATTACCAGAAAAAATTTTATTTCATATAGGTGATAACACAAAATTTTTGCTTTCAGATAAAGAAATAAAAAATTACAGGTTTGCGTTAACACCACTTACACAATTAATAGGCCAAAGAACTTCTGGTAAAACACTTTTTGAAGCATTTGCTAATTATTATGACAAACTGTTTGGCAATACTAACCTCAATTATAACATTGCGAACTTCCGAGGACAAGATGTTGAACTAAAAGATTATTATAAATTTATCAATTTTGTCTATAGTAGGAAAACTATTGACGAAGCAATACCGTTTTTTTCAATCGCAAATGTTAAATATTTGTTGTCAATAAAAAAATATCCTGAAAGTCGGTATGTGTCACTTGTATCAGACAGAGAAATAAAGATATACAAAAACTTGTATGTGTTACCACGAGTTTATTTTGTTACAAAATATATAATTGAAAAAGATGTAGATAAAACACTTGGTTTGATGGAAAAGTTAGGGTTTAAAATGTTAGACACAGTGATACTTCATAATTTTGACAATTATAGCAACATAACTTTACAACATACTGCAAAAACTCGTTATCGTATATCTGAACTGGACATTTCAACAAACAGGATTTCTTTTAAGTTCAACAATACAACTGAAGGGTTTTTAGTAGTTTCACAAAATTGTTACCCTGGATGGAAATGTTTCGTAGACGGAAAACAGAAGAAGATTTTTAAGTCAAACATTTTTATGATGTCAGTATTAATTCCGTCCGGTGAGCATAATGTTGAGTTTATCTATGACCCGATAAGTTTTAAGTTAGGTTGTGCAATAACTTTAGTTAGCATTTTATTTATTTTGTTATATTTGTTTGAATATCAGGAACATTAGGGGATAAGCAGGTAGGTGGTAGGGTGTGTTTGGTTGATGGTCCATAGTCCATAGAGAAGAAGTGAGAAAGTGAAAAAGATAATGTAGCGGCAAAGCGTAAGCTTTGCTTTCCCCTCTATTCTATTAAGAGGGGACCAAGAGGTGTGTTCCCCTCTATCAAGAGGGGATTAAAGGGGTGTGTTTAAAATTAGGTGGTGGCAGGTAGGTGGTAGTGATGGTATAGTTGATAGTTGATAGTCAATGGTCCACAGTCCACGGTAGGAAAGAAGTGAAAAAGATAATGTAGCGGCAAAGCGATAGCTTTGCTTTGTAGTAGACGGCAATTAATTGCCGTCTACAAAAGATAGGGTTTGTTTTAAAAAATTTCACAGAAAATAATAGACGGCGTTTAAACGCAGTCTACAAGATTTTTTACTAAATGGGTGTGTCCCCCATATATTAAAGTGTCCGCTAAAATTCTTGGAGTAGAGGCTTTAGCCTCGTGGAGAAAAAATTATAATACAACGAGCCTAAAGACTCTATTCCAACGAGCCTGAAGGCTCTACTCCAAAGATCGAAGAGGAAAAATGGAGACAGTCACCTTTTACTGATTACTAATTACTGGTTACAAAATTTTATAAAGGAAATGTAGTGGCAAAGCGATAGCCTTGCTTTTGACTTCAACTAATTTTGTACGGAGGTAATGTATGAAAGA
>CALJEJ010000008.1 GCA_938074745.1 uncultured Endomicrobiia bacterium | reverse complement strand
GTAAAATATCTCACAAAAAAGAATATAGACACTGTTGCGTTTGTAGGTTGTGGTAAACAGGCAATGTTTCAGTTTCTTGCAATTAAAGAAGTACGAAAATTTAATCAAGTAAAAATTTATGATGTTGTAAAAGAAACAATGGAAAAATTTAAACTTTTTGTCTCTCAGTATGGATACAAAGTATTGTGCGCAAGTAATGTTAAAGAATGTGTTTCTGATGCGGATATTATCTGTACCACGACACCGTCTACAAAACCTGTAGTAAAATATAATTGGTTAAAAAATAATGTTCACATAAACGCTATTGGTGCGGACGCGCCAGGAAAACAAGAACTTGAAATAGAAATACTTAAGAAAGCCAAAATTGTGGTTGACAACTATGAACAAGCAATGCACAGTGGTGAAATTAATGTTGCAGTAGCTAAAGGGATAATTTCAAAAAAAGATATTTTTGCAGAACTTGGCGAAATTGTTTCAAGAAAGAAAAAATTGGATATAAAACAAAATCAGATAACAGTTTTTGATTCCACGGGTCTTGCAATACAAGATATTGCAGTTGCTAATTTTGTCTACAGGAAAGCAAAAAAGTTAAATATTGCTATAAAAATAAATTTGGGTAGTACAAATTAAACCTATAAATTTCCACTAAAACCTTACCCAATGCAACAAAGAAAAAATTTGTCAAACCTAAATACTCACTTTGTCCCCGCATATGTTAACCTTTACACAACTGGCGAACTTAAAACACGTGCTGACATTCTTTGGCAGATGATGGAAAAATGTTGTCTTTGTCCACGGATGTGTGGTGTAAACCGTCACAAAGGTGAGGTAGGTGTCTGTGGTGCTAAAGGGACAAAGTTAGTTATTTCTTCCTACCATCCACATTTCGGTGAAGAAAAAGTTCTTGTAGGTAACGGTGGTTCAGGGACAATATTTTTTGCTCATTGTAGTTTAAGATGTGTGTTTTGTCAAAACTGGCAGATAAGCCATCTCGGTAGTGGGACAGAGTGCGAAATTGAAGATTTGTCTAATATGATGCTTGAACTTCAACAGATAGGCTGTCATAATATAAATCTCGTAACTCCTACACATTATTCTGCACATATTGTTAAAGCGTTACACATTGCTGTTTCTAAAGGGTTAAGATTACCTGTTGTGTGGAACACTTCTGGCTGGGAAAGAACAGAAATACTTAATCTTTTAGACGGAATAGTAGATATTTATCTTGCAGATTTTAAATATTGGGATAAAGATATGGCAAAAAAATATTCTTCTGGTGCGGAAAGTTATCCTGAAATTACACAACAGGCAATACTTGAAATGCAGCGTCAGGTAGGTGTAGCAAAACCTGCAACTGATGGTGTTGTATACCGTGGGTTAATGATACGAATCCTTGTTATGCCGTCGGAAGTTAGCGGGTCACAAAAAGTTATCAGTTGGGTGGCGAAAAATTTGCCCAAGGATACTTATGTAAACATTATGTCGCAATACCATCCACAGTATAAAGCATATAACTATCCAGAAATATCAAGAAGAATTACAAAAGAAGAATATAACAATGTTGTACAAAAAGCTAAGACTTTAGGTCTTACTAACCTTGATATTCAAGGTTGGTGGTGGATTTAAATATGGAAACGTTTCTAAAATTAGTTATAGTTGCTACGGGTTTAAGTGGATATACTGCACAACTGCTTCTTTTAAGAGAGTTACTTATAGTGTTTTCGGGTAACGAGTTTACTATAGGTATGATTCTTGCTAACTGGCTTTTAACCGAATCTTTAGGTTCGTATTTTGTTGGGAAAACAGCAGAAAAACTGAAAAATAAAGTTAGTATGTTTGTTTTACTTTCCACGATATTTTTTTTGTTTTTACCGATAGCAGTTTTTATTACAAGAAATATTAAGACAATTTTAGGTATTTCTGTTGGTGAAGGACTTGGTATAATAGAAATTTTTTTATCTTCCTTACTGATACTTTCAACTGTAAGTATCATTCATGGCGCTTCTTTTACTTATGGATGTAAAATTTATTCAGAATTAATTTCCCAGCGTATACCTTCTATTGCAAAAGTTTATATTTTTGAAACCCTGGGGACTATTTTAGGTGGTGTTGTATTAACATATTTAATGATTCCTTACTTGAATACTTTCAAAATAATTTCTATAGTAGGTTTGATAAATCTTATTTTATGTTTTATTTTTCTTTCTTTTGAAAGTTCAAGATTATCTTTACGGAAATTTTCCGCTATATTGTGTAGTTTGGCAATTTTTATATTTTTATGTTTAATTTTTTTTGCAGCAGATAAATTACATTTCTGGTCAATAAAAACTCAATGGAGAAAACAAAAAGTTTTAGATTACCAAAATTCTATTTATAGTAACATTTGTGTTGTAGGACATTCTGGTCAATATACTTTTTTTATAGATGGTATACCTAAAATTATCACACCTGTAGCAGATATAATGTTTGTGGAAGAATTTGTTCATTTCCCACTGCTTCTGCATAAAAATCCAAAAAATGTTGTTGTGATAAGTGGTGGTGCAGGCGGAGTAATAAACGAAATTTTGAAACATTCAACTGTAGAATCAATTGACTATGTTGAGTTGGACCCGCTAATACTTAAACTTATAAAAAAATATCCTACTTTACTTACCGAACAAGAACTTAATAACAAAAAAGTTCATCTGAAACATACTGACGCAAGATTGTTCTTAAGATATACCAAAAAAATTTACGATGTTATATTTTTAGGCCTTTCTGCTCCTACAGATCTGCAATCAAACAGGTTTTTTACAAAAGAATTTTTTTCATTAGCTAAAACAAAACTTACCCAAGATGGAATTTTTGTTTTAACATTACCAGGTTCGTTAACGTATATAAGTGACGAACTTGCAAATCTAAATAAAAACATTTACAATACGCTTAGTGCTGTTTTTAAAAACATTTATGTTTTACCTGGTGAAGGAACTAACATTTTTTTAAGTTCGGATTCTGAAGAAGTTAGAAAATTAACCAAAGAACTTTTCATAAAAAGAATTGAACAAAGAAAACTTCAATCTAAAATTATTGTCCCACGATATATTGAATATAAACTTCAACCTACATGGCAAGAAATGTTCTTTAGGTTTATTGAAAAAAAGACAAAAAAAATTAATTCTGATTTTGTTGCGTCAGGAATGTTTTATAGTCTATCTTATTGGAACAGTTTGTTTTCTTCGTATTTAACTAAGTTTTTTCGGTTTGTTGAAAAAATAAGTTTACTAAAAATATTAATTGTATTAGTATGTATATGGTCTACGTTGTTGTATCTTCTAAAAAATAAACTGAAATACGTCAGTGTTCTTGGAAGTGTCACTACAACAGGTTTTTCAGGTATGGTGTCAAGCCTCATAATAATTACAGCGTTCCAGTCAATTTATGGTTATGTATTTTACTGGATAGGTATGTTGACAAGTTCTTATATGTTAGGTTCAACTTTAGGTGCATGGATTTCCACTAAAAAAATTCAAAAAGATGAAAAGAAGTTGTTTATGATGACAGAATTCATAGTTTTATGTTTTAGTATTCTTTTAACGTTACTTTTAGTTTGGGTTAGAAAACATACGGAAATAGAAGCACATACTACTGTTTTAAGTGTCAGTTTTCTATTACTATCGTTGATAAACGGGATAGCAGTAGGTTTACAATTCCCTGTAGCAAACAGTATTTATTTAAAACTTACTGATGACGTGAGCAAAACTGCTGGGTTGCTGAACAGTTGTGACCTTCTTGGTGGATGGTTCGGCGGAATTATACTTGCCTTAGTATTGCCGGTTATTGGGTTGATATCAAGTTGTATTATTGTTAGTGTAGTAAAACTTTTAAGTTTTTTTAGTTTTGTTTTAACTTTTAAACCACTTCAAAAATAATTCCTAAGTTTTATTCTGCACCTTCAACTTCTACCGTCCAAGTACAAATTGTAAGAAATCCGCCTAAAATTAAACTTATCAACCAGTCATCTATACCCATTTTAGTTGTTATTCTTACTTTTTTCAACTTAGTAGTAGCAAGGATTTTATTTGTAGTATTGTCAGATATTGGTATTAAACCCCATAATACATACCATACTTTATAACTTTCTTTATAAGGCAGGGTGTCTGTTTTGGATGCTAGTGTTATAGGTGTATCTCTATCAGAAAGAACCCTTACACTATAACATCCTGTTAAACCAATAAGAGACACAACTGTTATTAGACTAACTATTTTTTTAAATAATTCTTTCATATGTTACCCCCCTTACTTCAAGTGTAATTTATAAAAATTTTTCAATACTTAGTTAAACTTCTAAAAAATTTTTTGTATTATCTATTTTAAATTGTGTGTTTAAAAATTTTTCTACAACTTTTATGTTTGCTTTAACATGGTCGGTAAAATCTGCAATTTTTATTTTTCCACCTAATAAGGCTAAATATG
>CALJEJ010000007.1 GCA_938074745.1 uncultured Endomicrobiia bacterium | reverse complement strand
AAAAGACAAAATTTTTTCTTTAAGATAAGAAGTTTGTGTAGAATTAAAATAATACAACATTGGTGCAGGAAGTTGTGAAATAAACATTGTTTCAATCATTCTTGGTATTCTTATTCCTGCTGTGTAATAACCAACTTGTTGTGGATCTTTTAATATACCCCTTAGCAGAAGTAGGTCTAAATTTGTAGAAAGCATATAAGCAACCTGTCCAAAAAGTAATGATAGACAAAAAATTATCACTTGTCTGTCAAACTTACCAAAATTATAAAGAACATATTTTCTTACAGAAAAAAATAAAAAAACCAAAAATGCTATAGAAACAAAAAAGTTGCTTCTAATAATTGTAGTATATGAAATAAAACCATAAATTACTAAACCAAGACCTAAGATATTTCCAATATTACTTCTTAACCCGTCAATTATGACGAACTCGTTAAACTTGCCCAAACCACGCCAGAATCCTTCAAAAATATTAAAAAAAGCAACAAGTATTGTAAACAAACTAAAGATTAAAACAATTTCTTTTATTTCAACGGGGAAGATTTGTGGAAAAAATTTTACCGATAAATTAATTATTAAAAAAAATGTAATCCCTACAATCAAAACACTTGCTAAACTTTGAGAAAACAATTTTGATTTTTCTTCATCATTGACTTTTTCAGGGACAAACTTTGCTAAAGTATTAAGCCAGCCTAAAGAAAGTATCGGTCCTACTGTAGAGATAAGTTGCCACACAAGCGAGTATTTCCCATATTCCGAAGGTCCAAGCAAACGTACAATAAAAATGCTTATCACGCCGGTGATAACCATAAAAAAGTTGCGTAACAGAACATATTTTGTTGTTGAGTAAAATATCTGTTTATATATATTTTGCATATACTACTCAATTACACCTATATGATGGTTGTATTCCAAATATAAAAATTTACCTATATTCAAACACTGCAAAATGTTCAATGTTACCTTTAGTTCCTTTAACTTTAGATTCTTGAAGGAAGATTTTTTTATATCCGAGTTGACTTTCGGCAAAGTTTACAATTTTTTCTACTGCTTGCAACCTGTATTTTTCTTCTTTTACTATACCTTTTTTTAAATATTTTGGTTCTAACTCAAACTGTGGTTTTACTAAACATATAACTATATGGTTGTACGGTGCAATTTTAGCTATCACAGGAAGAATTTTGGTTAATGAAATAAATGAAACATCTACTGTAAAAATATCAATTTTGTCTTTTAGTTTTTCTAAATATCCGAGTTCTATAAAATATCTAAAATTTACTCCTTCAAACAAAACTACTCGGAAGTCACTTCTAAGTTTTTCATGTAAAAGTCCTTTTCCTACATCACAACAGTACACTTTTTTTGCCCCAAATTTTAAAAGACAATCTACAAACCCGCCAGTTGAACTGCCAATATCAAAACAAATTTTGTCTTTGACTTCAACAACTCCTGTTTCAAGCAACCCTTCTAATTTGTAACCACCCTGGGAAACATATTTGTATTGATAAGAAAGTTTAACTTCTTGTGTAACATCCACTTTTTTTGCCGGGTCGTAAATTATTTCACCTGCTATTTCCACACCAGATTCTTTAATAACCTTTTGTGCTTTAGTTCTTGTTTCTACCAACTTTTTATCAACTAAAATTTTATCTATTCGCTGTTTCATAAATCGTTTATTTATATGTTAACATTTGTAGTAATTTGTTATAAACTTTCTGTGGAGAAATTTCTTGCATACAATCAGGTTCTTTGGAACATGTGGGGTTGTAACATACTATACAATCTTTTGTTGAGACAATTTTTTCTCCTAACCCGTACATCTCAATTTCAGTTGAAGAAGTAGGACCAAAAAGTGCTAAAACTTTTTTCTTTAATCCTAAGGCAACATGTAACGCCATGGTGTCAGAAGTAACCAAAATATCACAGAGGTTCAATAAAGCAAAAAATTTCCGTAAAGGATTGTCACAACCAGTGTCAATTATTTTATACCTGTATGATGGACACTGTTGAACAACTAACGACATAATTTTTTTATTCCTTAGTTTTTCTTTTTCCCCTCCGAATAACAAAATTTTAGTTCTGTTTAATTTCTGACTGTCGTTTAATATATGTTTAATAAGTTCCACTGTATGATTGACAGGGTACTCTTTTTTTTGCCATCTACCACCGCCACCAAGGTTAATACCAACAACAGTGTCATTAGCAACTATTGAATGTTGTATTGCGAACCGTTTCGCAAACAATTTTTCTTGTTTATTAAGATTTATTATTATAGGATAATCTTGAGGTTCTAACTTTTTCAACTCTAAAATTTCTGTCATATATTGTTGATATGTTTTTTTGTTATTTTTTTTAAGAACATCGTTATGGCTCATATAAAACCATTGTTGTGCTGGTTTGTTAGAACATAGTATGATACCGTCGCTACCAAGATAAAACCCAAACTTTTCTTTTGCAAAAATATTCAGAGTTAAGTTCAACGCATCTTTGTCTAAATCAAAATTTATTAAAACATCAAATTGGGTACCAAACAGTTTATAAGATTCTTCATACGAAACAATTTTTGATACATAGGGATTGTTTTTTAATATATCCACAGCATTTTTGTAAGTTACCCAATATACTTGTGGTGAACACCATTTTTTGTATACCGGTTTAAGAACAGCCGTAGTGCGAACAACATCGCCTAACGCTGCAAGTTTTATAATAACAACTTTTTTTCTTTTAGTATCCTTTGTGTCTTTGTAAGAAGATATATTTGTAGAGTTTATCTGAGTAGTATATTTAGGATGACTTTTTATATAATATGGACAATTATCACATACAACAGAATTGTCTTCTTTATGAAACCTACACGGCCTGTCTGACAGAAAATATTTACAATCCTGTTTCAGAATCATAAAATGTTTTTTATAACCCCAAGATTGATTTTATCCAAGGGAACATTTTCATCCATTGAACAATTTTATATTTTATTTCTTTAATAAATTGCAACTTCAACTCTACAAAACTAACGTTTTACCACTACATTGTCTTTTTTCACTTTCCACACCCAACTACCTACCTGCCATTACCCATCACCTGTAGTAGACGGAGGTTTAAACCACGTCTACTTTCCCCTCTACCAAGAGGGGAAAGCAAAGCTGACGCTTTACTGCTACATTTTCTTTTTCACTTCTTCTCTACCGTGGACCATGGACCGTGGACCATCAACTCAACATTCCCTACCACCTGTAGACTTCTAATTTCCCTCCTATCAAGGAGGGATCAAGGGAGGTGTTTATTACATTCACACTCCCCTTTAATCCCCTCTTAATAGAGGGGGAATATTTATCTTTCTCACTCTCTCACTTTTTTCACTTTCTCACTTCTTTCCCTCACTATCTCCTACCTGCTATCACCTATCACCTCTAATTTACTAACCATTTTCGGAGTAGAGTCTTCAGGCTCGTTGGAATAGAGCCTTTAGGCTCGTTAAATTATAATTTTTTCTCCACGAGGCTAAAGCCTCTACTCCAAGAATTTCACTAGGACGGCGCTTAATCGCCGTCTACCATTCTACCATTCTACCATTCTCTAAATGAGTGTGTGGACAAGTAGACTTGTTCCACAAGTTGAAACTATAAGTTTTGGTTGTATATTTTCAGTTCCACTAAACCTAATGGACTAAATGGAACGTTATTTTTTATGAGTAACCTTCTGGATTCAGGGAATTGGTGTAAATTTATATTTCTGTTTAATAATGCAACTTTAATCTTTTTTTGGTCTTCTTTTAATTTATCATCTTGCGTTTTTAATATTCTAACTTCATTTGGGGTAAGGTCTAAATTGAACTTTTTAATTAAATATTCTCCATCATTTTGAGGTAATATATTATTTTTGAACAATAATCCTATTGTTGTAGCATTCCATCCACTTGCCCACCCAAGCC
>CALJEJ010000006.1 GCA_938074745.1 uncultured Endomicrobiia bacterium | reverse complement strand
TCGATCAGCTTTTTATATATTTCTTTATAGTAATCTATTGCATCTTTTTCACCTTTTAAGTTAACTTCAAGAATTTGTTTTATATCATTTGCTTGATATGTTTTTTCAAGATTCATAGAAACTTCGCCATTTAAATAGTTGCAAACAAGGTTTCTAAAAATTTCTTCGTGTTTTAGTTCATCTTGGGCAATTTCTTTTAATCTTGCAACTATTGGTTCAGAATTTAACCCTTTTATTTTTTCTGCATGTGCAAGATATTGTATTCTTGCAGCATATTCAAGTTCTACTGCTTTGTTTAACATATCAACTAATTCTTTTTTTATATCGTTCATAGTTTAATTCCTCCTTTTTATTTTTTTTCTTTTAATTGTTTCCCACAACAAATAAGATCACAAGTGTCTACACAACCGCATTCTTCGTCTACAGTTACTACTAAACCACATACCTCACAGTATAACTTCTTCTTATTTTTTTGTACATTTTTTTTCTTATTTTTATTTCCAGTCATAGTATTTACCTCCTTAAATTAGGGTGATATTTTTTAAATTTTGCTTAAATATTCAAAAGCAGATAAAACTGCTTTAGCTCCTTCTCCACAAGCAACAATTATTTGTTTTGAAGGAACGTTTGTTACATCACCTGCAGCAAAAATTCCCGGTATGTTTGTTTCACATTTACAGTTTACAATTATCTCTTTATCTTTATTCTTTAAAACATCATTTATAAAATCAGACGCAGCAATTGAACCAATCTCAATAAATATTCCTTCAATTGAAAGTTCCTTTATCTTGTTATCCCTTGAAATCTTTATCCCTTCAACAAATTTATCACCATAAATCTCTTCAACTTTTGTGTTATTATAAATTTCTACTATATTACTATTTTTTGCTTTTTCTACCATTATAGGATCCGCTTTAAGTTTTGGAGCAATATCTATAAGATAAACTTTATTTGCAATTTTTATTAGCTGTAAAACTGCATCTAAGGCAGAATTTCCACCACCTATTACTGCTACATCTTTACCTGCAAAGAATGGTGCATCACAAGTTGCACAGTAAGTAATTCCTCTGTTTTTAAATTCTTCTTCTCCTTTAACATTTAGCTTTCTTGGCACTCTTCCAGATGCAACAACAACAGATTTTGCATAATATTTCCCTTTGTCAGTTTCAACAATTATAATATCGGCATCTTTTTTAACAAAAGTTACTGTTTCGTTTTCTTTTAGTAAGATATTAAAACTTTCTATGTGTTCTCTAAACTTATTTGCAAGTTCTACACCTGTAATAAACTGGTATCCAGTATAATTTTCAATACCACTACTAAGGACCGTTTGACCACCTACATCTTTAGTTATCACAATGAAATTCATCTTTTTTCTTGCAGCGTATATACTTGCAGTAATGCCTGCAGGTCCTGCACCTATTATTATTAACTCATAAATATCGCTCATAGTTATATCCCAAGTTCTTTTGATATTAATTCTTTATTAAAACCTACTATTATTTTTCCTTCTATATCAATAACAGGAACTGCCATTTGGCCTGTTTTTTGAACAAGTTCTTTTGCTTTCTGCGGATTACTGCTTACGTCAATTTCTTCAAACACAACATTTTTTTCTTTTAAAAAAGATTTTAACATATAACAATATGGACAAGTAGGTGTAGTGTAGATTTTTATATTTTTAGACATAATTTTTACTCCTTAGTTAGGTATTGTCTACTTTAAAATTTTAAAGTCAAAAAGTATTGCTAAAAACAAACTTACTGCTGAACTGAAGAATATTACAAAATAATTTATCGCATCTTTCTTAGATATTAAACTACACATTATAGAAGATAAAACTTCTTTATCATTTTCTTGCAATTCTGAGTTAACAACAATCTTTTCAATTAAGTTAGTATCAATGATAATCTTTCTTCTTGTTTTTTCTGTTTTATATTTATAAACAAAGAACAAAAGGAACCCTACCACACCAGTATACCACAAAATTTTTGTAATAATTTCATTAAATATCCCAGCAATACCAATCGCTCTTATAGCAATTGTTGCAATTAATCCAATTACGAAAAATAAAGTTGTTATAGGAGAATCTCTGCAAATTTTATAATAGTTATCAGAATTTCTAAGTTGTTTCACACTTAATAATTTTCACAAAGAATTTCAAAGTATGCTTGTGGATGGTCACAAGAAGGGCATTTGTTTGGTGCCTCTGTAGCTTCATAAATATATCCGCAGTTTCTACATCTCCAAAAAACTTTTTGAGGTTTTTTAAAAACTTCTCCTTTCTGGATGTTCTCTAAAAGTTTTAAGTATCTTTTTTCATGACCTTTTTCTGCAACAGCAATTGATTCAAAAACTTTTGCTATTTCTTCAAACCCTTCTTCACGGGCAATTTTTGCAAATTCTGGATACATCTTCGTATGTTCATAATTTTCACCTTCTGCTGCTGATTTAAGATTTGTTTTAGTATCAGCTATTATTCCTGCAGGAAACGAACCTGTAATTTCAACACTACCACCTTCTAAAAATTTAAACAATCTTTTTGCATGTTCTTTTTCGTTTTCTGCAGTGTCAGTAAAAATCCAAGAGATCTGTTCATAACCTTCATTTTTTGCTACTGAAGCAAAGTAAGTATACCTGTTTCTTGCCTGCGACTCGCCTGCAAACGCAGTAAGCAAGTTTTTCTCTGTTTTTGTACCTTTTATAGACTTCATATTCTTGTACCTCCTTTTTTTAAAATTTTTTATTTTCTCTTATTAGATTTTTTTCTATCAATATTTCATCAGGCAGATAATGTCCTGCAAAAATTATCTCGCCTTTGAGATTTATTAAAAAATTTGTTGGTATACCTCTTACGCTATACTGTCTTGCAACTTTGCCTTTAGAATCTAACAAAATGGTATAACTTATCTGCTGTTTTTTAACAAATTTTGAAACTTCAGTTTCTTTCTCGCTAATGTTTACTGCTATAATTTTTAATCCTTTGTTTTCATATTTTTTTTGCAACTGTTTTAATTCAGGGATTTCTCTTAAACAATAAGGACACCAAGTTGTCCAAAAATTTAATAGTATCAAGTTTTTACCAACAAAAGAAGATAATTTTATAGTTTCATTTGAAGATAATTTGGGTAGTTCAAAATCTATATATTTGTAACTTTCTATATTTTTTGTTTTTGCACAGTTTATTGATGCCAAAAACAAAAGTGATAAAAGTATTGTTTTTTTCATATAACCCTCATTTAAAAATTAAAATAATAAATCTAATATCATCATTAAAATAAAACCTGCTATTAAAGAAAAAGTTGCTAAATTTGTATTTTCAGCTTTTTGTGATTCAGGTATTAGTTCTTCAACTACTACATAAATCATAGCACCTGCTGCAAAGGATAATGCATAAGGTAATATTTTTTTAAAAATAGATAAAAGTAATACAGCTAAAACAGCACCAATTGGTTCTACAATAGCACTTATATGACCATAATAAAAACTTTTTGATTTTTTCATACCTTCTGCGTTAAACAAAAAAGATATTGCCATACCTTCAGGAAAATTTTGTATGCCTATAGATAAAACTAAAATTAGACCATTAACTAAATCTCCACTTGCTAAACTTACTCCACAAGCTAATCCTTCAGGAAAATTATGTATTGTCATTGCTAAAAATACAAGTACAGGTTTTTTAATATTAGATTTTATTCCTTCTTGTTTGGTTTCAGGTTCAAATATATGCAGATGTGGAACAAGATTGTCAATAATAGTTAAAAAAATAGCACCTAAAAGAAATCCCGATGCTGAAGGTAACCATCTCGGTAATTTATAAATTTCTGTTAATTCTATAGATGGCAAAAGTAAAGAGAAAATACTTGCAGCAAGCATTATACCTGCAGAAAATCCTAAAGATGCATCAATAAATTTTCTTTTAGGATTTTTACTTAAAAAAACAACACTTGAACCTAGAGCTGTCAAAGACCATGTAAATATTCCTGAGATTAATGAGATTAAGACCAAATTCATTTTTAAAATAAATAATTCTAATCATTAACTTCTTCAAACTGATCTTTACCAACACCACAGACAGGGCATACCCAATCATCAGGTAAATCTTCAAATTTTGTCTGTGGTTTTATACCATTTTCTGGATCTCCATTCTTAGGATCATAAATATAACCACAAATAGTGCATTTATACTTTTTCATTTTTGTTCCCTCTTTTTTTGACATTCTGAACAAATACCTCTAAATATTCCACAAAACTTTTTTATCAAATGACCACTAATTTTTTTCTTTTTTAAAAAATTAAATTCTATGTTTATATCATATACTTTACCACATATATCACATATATAGTGATTATGAGGTTGATTATATCCATCAAAATAAGTTTTGTGTTCAGCAAAAACTTCCAAAATTAAACCATTGTTTGCAAACTCTTTAAGCGTATTGTATACAGTGCTCAATGATAAAGTTGGCAATTCTTTTATTAAATCAGCATATATAGTTTCAGCATCAGGATGTGTCTTATGTGTTTTTAAATACTCGTAAATTTTTATACGTTGTATTGTCGGTTTAATATTTTTTGATTTCAATAACTCTTTTGTATTCACAGTTTGTAATTATTTCAAATTAGGAATTGTTATTTTTTAATAAAATTTATAAAATAATAGAAAATGTTGTCAATAGGTGGGAAAAAATTTTTTTTATTGTAAAAATTTGTATAGAGTTTATTGTTTTTGTCCTATTTGTTTAATAAAAAAACTTGATTTTAATGTTACCATTTTGATAAAAAAATAAAGTTAACTTTGAAAAAATAAAAATTTTATCACAAAATTTTATCACAAATTTAAATATGGACCTAAAACAGTTAAAAACTGAAATTATCGCTGGGATTACTACATTTGCTACAATGTCATACATTCTGTTCGTTAATTCTGCAATCCTTCATGATTGTGGAATGAACAAATCTGCAGTAATGCTTGCTACAGCATTATCTTCAGGTATTGCAACAATACTTATGGGAATTTATGCAAGATACCCTTTTGCACTAGCTCCCGGGATGGGACTTAACGCTTATTTCGCATATAGTGTATGTATAAACATGAAATTACCTTGGGAGGTAGCGTTAGGTGCAGTGTTTGTTGACGGATTATTATTTTTTATTCTTTCTATTTTGCCTGTAAGAGAAACTATTGTGAAAAGTATTCCTATGAATATTAAATATGCAGTAAGTGTTGGTATAGGACTGTTCATTGCACTAATAGGACTACAACATGCAGGTATCGTGGTAGCGTCAAACGCAACAATGGTAAGTCTGGGTGACTTAACCCAGACAACTGTAGTACTTTCTATTCTCGGATTGTTCTTAACAACTATATTAGTAATTAAAAAAGTTAAAGGAGCATTGTTGTGGGGTATTTTAGTAATAACTGTTATAGGATTCTTTATCCATACTCCGGAAGGTAAACTTATTACTCCCTTACCAACACAAATTGTAGCGTTACCTTCAGTTGAAATTATAAAAAATACTTTTTTAAAACTTGATATTTTAAAAGCGATAAAATTCGGTCTGATTAATATAATTTTCACATTCACTTTTGTAGATTTGTTTGACACTTTAGGAACAGTAGTAGGTCTTGGAACAAAACTAGGAATTATACAAAAAGATGGGTCTTTCCCACGAATAAACCGTGTATTAATATGTGATTCAATAGCAACTATGATTGGTGCATTATTCGGAACTTCAACTGTCACTACTTATGTAGAAAGTGCAGCAGGAATATCTGAAGGTGGTAAAACAGGTATTACTGCAGTTGTTACAGGATTACTGTTTTTGTTGTCAATTTTTTTATGGCCGTTAGCTGAGGTAATACCTAAACATGCAACAGCTGCTGCGTTAATTACAGTTGGTTTTATGATGACAACACCTATATTGAAAATAGATTTTGAAGACCTATCTGAAAGTTTACCTGCATTTATTACAATGATAATTATGCCTTTAACTTATAGTATTGCTAACGGACTTGTGTTCGGGATAATCAGTTACGTAATCCTAAAATTGTCTACAGGTAGAACTAAAGAAATTCCAGTAGTAATGTATATCTTATCTTTAGTTTTTATCGTCTATTTGTTTAAATTTTTAAGATAAGAAAAAATTTTTTATGATTACTACTTGACATCATAAAAATTTTTTTATATTTTGAAACTTTACAACCTATAACTGCATCAATATATTAAAAGGTTGTCTTGCAAAAATTAGTTTAAACCTTATTTCTATAGCCTTTTCTTTCTTAGAATCACAAAAAAAACTTAAAATCACATTAAAAGGAGGGTGATAGTATGAAAGTAAAACCGTTAGGTGACAGGGTTCTTGTAAAACCAATAGAAGAAAAAGAAGTAAAAAAAGGAAATATTATCATCCCAGATACTGCTAAGGAGAAACCACAACAAGGTGAAGTTATTGCTGTAGGTAAAGGAAAAGTTACAGAAGATGGTAAAATTTTACCTATGGAAGTAAAAGTGGGCGACAAGGTTCTTTATGGTAAATATTCAGGTACCGAGATAAAAATTGACGATCAAGAATATCTTATCCTTCATCAAGATGATATATTAGGTATTATAGAATAAATTTATACAAAAAGGAGGTGATTTTATGGCAAAACAAATAATTTTTTCCGAAGATACAAGAAAAGCTATAAAATCTGGAGTAGATAAACTTGTCAACACAGTAAAAGTTACATTAGGTCCGAGAGGAAGATATGTTCTTTTAGAAAAAAAGTTTGGTTCGCCAGTGATTACTAACGACGGAGTCACTATCGCAAAAGAGATTGAGTTAGAAGACCCAGCAGAAAATATTGGAGCACAACTTGTCCGCGAAGTTTCTTCTAAAACTAACGATGTAGCAGGTGACGGTACAACAACTGCTTGTGTTTTAGCACAGGCTATTATTAATGAAGGGTTAAAAAACATCGTTGCAGGAGCAAATCCTGTTCATATAAAGAACGGGATTGATAAAGCAGTAAAAGCAATTGTTGCAGAAATCAAAGCAATGGCAAAACAAGTAAAAACTAAAGAAGAAATTGAACAAATAGCAACAGTTTCAGCTAACGATAAAGAAATAGGAAAATTGATCGCAGAAGTTATGGACAAAGTTGGTAAAGACGGTGTCATAACTGTAGAAGAAGGTAAATCTGCAGAAACTGAATATACCATTGTTGAAGGTATGCAATTTGACCGTGGATACATCTCTCCATATTTTGTTACTGATGCTGAACGTATGGAAGCTGTGTTAGAAGATCCATATATAATTATTACAGACAAAAAAGTTTCTGCAATGAACGAGTTGTTACCATTACTTGAAGCTATTGCACAAACAGGTAAATCTTTCCTTTTAATTGCAGAAGATGTAGAAGGAGAAGCATTAGCAACTCTTGTTTTGAACAAACTTCGTGGAACATTAAGATGTGCTGCAGTGAAAGCACCTGGTTTCGGTGATAGAAGAAAAGAAATGTTGCAAGATATTGCAATACTTACAGGTGGAGAAGTTATTTCAGAAGAAAAAGGTGAAAAACTTGACAAAGCAACTATTGACAGATTGGGAAGATGCAAACGTGTCGTAGTTGACAAAGAAAATACTACCATTGTTGGTGGAGAAGGAAATAAAGAAGAAATTAGAAAACGAATAAATCAAATAAAAAGACAAATTGAGGAAACAAAATCTGATTATGACAGAGAAAAATTGCAAGAACGGTTAGCAAAACTTAGTGGTGGTGTTGCAGTAATAAATGTTGGTGCTCCAACAGAAACTGCTATGAAAGCGAAAAAGTTTAAAGTAGAAGATGCTATGCATGCTACACGTGCCGGTATTGAAGAAGGAATTGTTCCTGGTGGTGGTGTAGCGTTGTTAAGAGCAAAAGCTGCTGCTATGTCAAAAATAAAAGGTGATAACCCTGATGAACAAACTGGAATGAATATAGTCTGGCGTGCTGTAGAAGAACCAGCAAGATTAATCGCACAAAATGCTGGTGTTGAAGGTTCTATTGTGATAGAAAAAATCTATAGCGAAAAAAATATAAACTTTGGTTTTGACGCTGAGAAAGGTGAATACGTGGATATGATGAAAGCAGGAATTGTCGACCCAGCAAAAGTTGTTCGTACTGCATTAGAAAATGCTGCAAGTATAGCAGGATATCTTCTAACTGCAGACGCTATTGTCACCGAAATACCTGAAAAGAAAGAAAAATCAGCTCCGCCAATGCCACCTGAATATTAATCTTGGCAAAAGGTGGGCAGTAGAATTATAAAATTTAAACATTGAACATAACACCACAAAGGCACAGATTGTTTATCTCTGTGCCTTTGTGGTAATTTTTTAATCCTCACTTAAGTAAATATTTTAAAATATATTTTGCTCCACGAAAAATAAAGGTCACGCCTAAAACCCATAAAACACAACCAATAAAACTGCCTATAATTAAACACAAAATAGATTTTTTTCTATCAAGTGATAGTGTATAACTTGTAACTACTGCCAACCAAACACCACCTGCATAAATCGGTAAAGCAGATAAAATTAAAACTCCAAGATAACCAAATTTGCGTATTAACATATTACCGCGAGAATTTTCTATCTTTTGTTTTTCTGGTAGAAACTTAATTATAAAACTTGCTAACCTTGAACCTATTTTTGATTTTTCAATCGCATATGAGTAAAGCAATATTTGGAAAATATTAATCCCAAATGCTATTATAAAGACAGCTGTTTTCTTAGATTCTAAAATAAAACTTATAAGTGGAATATTAACGAAATGATTAAAAAGTAGTTGTAGAACATTTATAATTTTTGTGTATAACATAACTTTAACTTCTTAGGTAAGAGTATTTCTTTTACTCCAAAGTTTTGCTAATATAGAAGCAGTAATAACACAAAATGTTGCAAACAATGCTGAAGGTATTGCAGTTTCCGAAGAAAAATGTTTCAAAGCTAACACAGCACCAAGACCAGCGTTTTGCATCCCAACTTCTATTGCAAGTGTTCTTTTTTGTTGTTCTGGTAAAGAGTAAATTATTCCTGCAAGATAACCTAAACCTAAACCCCAAAAGTTCAACATTGCTACTGCAACAAGGATAACCAAACTTGACGAAGAGATATAATTTTTGTTCAATGCAACCACAAGACCACAAATGAATGCAATAAATATTGTAGACATCGCAGGGAAAATGTTTAGCAACATATGAATTTTATTTTTAAACCTATTTTTTATCATTATACCAATTAAAACTGGGCCCACCACCATTTTTAATATACTCAAAAACATTTTCCAAAATTCTATTCTTATAAAACTTGATGCATAAACATACGTGAAAAACGGTGTCAAAATCGGAGATAAAAATGTAGAAGTAGTGGTAAGAGAAATTGAATATGCAACATCTGCTTTTGCAAGGTAAGAAATTATGTTTGACGCCATAGCACCAGGGACCGAACCTGTCAAAATAAAACCAAGTTTTAAAAATGGTTGAAGATTAAAAATTTTCCCTACTAACCATCCACCTAACGGCATTATTAAAAACTGTGCTAAAGTTCCTAAAAGAACAATATAAAATTTTTTAAATACATACACAAAATCTTCTATGTTTAACACAAAACCTATGCCAAACATCGTAAGACTAAACAACCAATCGCTATAAGGTTTTAGTTTTACTAAAACAGGTGGATATAAATATCCTATTACTCCACATAGAATCACCCATACTAAAATGTTCCTTGTAACAAAATTTGATATTTTGTTTATCATTTATCTTAAAATTCGTGTGCCTTGAAGAGAAACAAAATCGTATCTTTTTTTTCTACACACTACTCTAATACTGTTTGTAATATTTATTTCTTTAACACCTCGCAATAACGTGTAATAACACGCCTCAAGTTTCGGTATCATACCTCCTGTAACAGTTCCGTCAGAAATAAGTTGTCTTATTTTATTTCTGTGTAATGTAGATATTAAATTACCATCTTTATCAACTACACCGCCAATTTCACTCATAAAAATCAATTTGTCAGCTTTCAACGAAATTGCAATAGATGCTGCTATGTTATCCGCATTTATATTTAACAAAGTACTACCTTGTTTACCTAACGGAGAAATAACTGGAATATATCTTTTTGATATTAGCAACTTTAACAATCCTGGATTAACTTTTGTAACTTTACCAACATAACCTAAAGTATGGATTTGTTTCGCTAAAATTATATCGCCATCAACACCACAAAGGCCTATACTGTGTCCACCTTGATTGTTAATTTCATTTACAACGTTATTTCGTATAACTGCAAATATATATTGAACTAACTCTAACATTTTTTCATCAGTATATCTTTGACCATTAACAAACTTAACTTCTATATTCATATCTTTTGCCATACGCGAAATTTGTTCTTGACCACCATGAACAATTATAACAGAATTACTTTTGGCCAATAAAACAATTTTTTGTATTATACTTGAAAAAACACTTTTTTGGTCAATAATTTTACCACTGAGTTTTAAAACAATTATATTTTTTTTCATTTTTAAATTCCCCTTTTTGAGCTTGAGTTTAAGGTAATAAAAATTTTATGTTAATCTGGTAGGTAACAATGCATAAAACATCGCTGATTTTAACAAATGTTCCACTGGCATTTGTTCATTAACTGAATGAGCATATATTTCATTGCCAGGACCAAACCCGATTGTAGGGATACCTAACCGACCTGCAGTTGCAACACCGTTCGTAGAAAAAACCCATTTACCAACATTAACTTTTCTACCCAGAACTATACTTGCACATCTAACACTTTCTTCAACAAGTTTATGTTTTTCGTCTAACACCCAAGTAGGAAAATATTTTTCTTGCTGAACTTGTAGTCCTTTCCATGAAACTTCTTTATATTGTAAAATTTCCACTTTAGCTTTAAACTTTCTTACTGAAGGTAACGAGTTAAGTTCATTTAAAACAACTTCTTTTGTTTCACCTATAGTTAATCTGCGGTCAAGATATATTGTTGTTTCATCAGGTATAGCATTTAACGACGGAGTTTTGCATTCTATATAAGTAACAGCAACACTACCTTTACCTAAAAAATTGTCAAATTTAAGTTTTTTGTTTAACTGTGTAACTTCCTGAATTATATAACTCATTTTCCATACAGCATTATCACCACGTTCCGGTGCTGAAGCATGGCAGGATTTACCTTTAACAACAATTTTTAGTTCAATTCTACCTCTATGTCCACGGTAAATGTTTAAATTTGTAGGTTCCGTAAGTATAACATAATCAGGAACAAGTTTTTCTTTTTGGATAATATGTAAAAGTGGCAATCCGTCACACTCTTCTTCTTGACACGAACCTACCATCCACAAAGTATAGTCGCCAACTAACTTCAGTTGTTTTATAACTTTTCCTGCATACACCATTGAAGAAATTGCAAGTTTTTGGTCAGTAGCACCACGACCATAAATAATATCATTTTTTACTATTGGAACAAACGGGTTATGTTTCCATTGTGACAAATCGCCTACATCTACTGTATCAATATGTGCATCAATCATAATTTTTGTTTTCCCGAAACCTATCTGACCAATTACATTACCCATTTTGTCAATCATAACTTTATCAAACCCAACTTTCTTCATTTCTTTTGCAATACGTTGGACAAGTTTACCTTCTTTTCTGCTTTGTGATGGTATGCTGATAATATCTTTTGCAAAATTGATTATATCTTTTTTATAACTCATTACAGCAGATTTTATTTGTGAATATTTTGAGATTAACTCATCAGGCATGTTTTCTGCCTCCTTTATAGTTAAAGTTTTGTTAACTTTTTCACTATTATCAATAATGTAACTAAAATACAAAATTCTTTGTTAAATATTTTACAAATTCTATGTTAGAGAAATGACTAGGAGAAAAAGTTTCTATCTTAGCACGGATATCTCGAGCTAACAATGACAAATCGCCAATAAAATCTAATAGTTTATGTCTTACAAATTCGTCTTGGTAAGACATTTTTTCTGGATTAAGAATTTTATTTTCATCAACAACAATTACATTTTCCAAACTTCCGCCACGACCTAACCCTTTAGACCATATTTCCTCTACATCTTTTAAAAAACAAAATGTTTTAGCATTCGCTATTTCTTTAGTATAAATCTCTGGAGTAATAACAAGTTGTATTTTTTGTGTCCCTATAGGAGTGTTTGGATAGTTTATAGTACAACTAATTTCTAAATTTTTATTTGGATAAACTTTATATTTTGCATGATTTAAACTAAATTCTATTTCTTTGTCTACCACAACAGTTTTAGGCAACATTTTCTCATCGCAACTAATTTCTTGCAATCCCACGTCAAGAAATTTCTCAACAAACATCTTCGCACTACCGTCAAATGAAGGTATCTCACAACCATAAACAAAAATGTTAATGTTCGTAATTCCTAAACCGTACAACGCAGATAATAAATGTTCTGTAGTATAAATTCGTTCACCATTTATACCTAAAACAGTACAACGGTAAGTATCAACAACATTTTTTACTTCAGCAACAATTTTGCAAGTATTTAAAAAAAACTTTATTTGTGGCGGGATATCAAATGAAGGTTCTATTACTATTTCTGCTTTAGTACCTGTATGCAACCCTACACCAGAAAATTTCACTTTGTCTTTTGTAGTTTTGTATGTCATCAAACACAATATTTTTATTTCTGAATATGTTTTATTATTTTATCTGTAATGTCTATTTCTGGAATACCATATAATATCCCTGACTTTTCTATTACAATATTTAATTTTTCTTCAACAGCAACTTCGGAAATTATTTCGTATAAAGAAGCAAAAATTTCTGCTTCTGATTTTTCTTTATATTTGTCCAGTTCTGACTCCATTTCTTTTTGTTTTTCTTTTAACAAATTTCTTTTTTCTGAAATTGTTTTTTCAATTTCAGAGATGTCTTTTTGTCGTGATTCAATATTAGAATTTATTTGTTGTATCTGTTGAGAATACTCTTTTTGTTCAACAGACGAAATCTCTACATTTTGTGTGCTTACAAAAACTTCTTGTTTTTGTTGCAACTGTTTTAATTGTATATTTAGTTGTTCTAATTCTGTCGTATATTCAATTTTTTTCTTCATTAAATTCTCTATCTCTTGCTCAATCAAAGATATCTCTTGTTGTTTAATATTTTTCATTTGAATATAATTATACTCATATTGTTGTGCTTTAGGATAATTCTGTAGGACTTTATCCATATCTACAACACCTACACGGAAAACAAAAATATCGCTCGTAGCAAGTTCTAAAGCAGATATTTTGAGAATAATTATTGTAATCCAACAAAAAATAGTTAAAAAAGTTTTATTCATTTTCTTGTCTCCATTATACATTTTTAAAATTAAAACATCTGGCCTATAGTGAACCAGAACTGTAACGGATCTCTACCTAACCTCGGGTTCAACGCCCAAGACCAGTCAAGCCGTATCGGAAAAACAGGTGTGGTAAATCTTAACCCCACACCTACTGAATGTTTAAACCTGTTATCCCAACTACCTTGCTCCCATTGTTCACTTCCTGCAACAATAAATTCTATATCTTTAAACTCATTCCATGCACCACCTAAATCGTAAAACAATGCTCCTTGTAATATTGTTCTTTTGTTTTCTTGTACTATCGGAAATTTGTATTCTGCGTTAAACACACACATAACTTTTCCACCATCTGCTGGCCCTAACTCGCGATATCTATACCCGCGCACCGTCTCCGCACCACCAACATAAAATTTTTCATATTTCACATCATTAATATCGTAACCTTCTATTCCTTCTATATATCCCAAAGTTGTATTAAAAGATAATACAAATTTCCAGAATGTAGGAACAAATACTGAAAATCTTAAAATTGGTTTGTAAAATTTAACATCGCCATTTAACACTCCCCAACCTGCAACTTGTAACGATACTGAATGGCGCATACCTCGTGAAGCATCAAAAATATTGTCCCGCGTGTCATATATTAACTGTGAAATAAAACTTGAAGTAAGTTTCTTTCCTTCAATAATTTCATTTACTTTAGAGTCAAATATTCTTACATTTTCATAAGAGTAACCTAATGACAAACTTACCGAGTCTGATATCCGTGGGCCAAACCGTAATTCCACACCTTGCCGCTGTTCTTTGTATGCATTATATTCATTAGCATAATCTCTTTGTCTAATGAGATCATATAACGAAATATTTAACGACAACGGTTTTTTCAAAAACCATGGTTCTGTCCATGAAATTTCATAATTCTGTCTTCTTGCACCAAATTCCCACATTAAGTTTAACCGTTGTGCTCTACCAAAAAGGTTCATATGAGATACCTGAACATTTCCTACCAACTGGTCAACTGTAGAATAACCAGCACCTGCAGATAACATCCCAGGCCTACCTTCCACTACTGTTATTTCCAAATCAATTTTGTTTATATCACTACCCGGCTGTAAATCTACTCTTACATCGTCTAAAAAACCTAAATTATATATTTTTTGCATACTGCGACGAAGTTTACGACTACTAAATATATCACCCTCTTTTAACAATATTTCTCTTCTTATAACTTCTTCTTTTGTAGAGGTTAAACCTTCAATATAAATTCTGTCAATATAAACTTCCTCACCTTCAGTAATGTTAAATTTAATTTTGATTGTACCTTCTTGAGGCTTTTTTTCTATTTCAGGAACAATATTTACTTTTAAGTATCCTTTATCTGCATAAAGTTCTGCAATTGATTGAACAGATAAATCTACATTTTGTTGGTTATAAACTTGGTTTTTCTTCAAACTGATGGCTTTAAATAGGGCTCTGTCAGAATATACTAAATTACCATAAAATTCTATTTTCTTAATCTTGTATATTGGGCCTTCAAAAATATTTATACTAATATTTACAGTTTCCTCATCTTCATTATACTTTATTACAGGAGAAGAAACTTCAACATCGTAAAATCCATGGTTTTTATAAAAATCTTCAATGTTCTTTACATCTTTCCGTAATATGTTCTCACGATAAACTTTTTTCTTCTTAGTCTCCATCAATTTTAAAATTTTTGATTTAGAAAATTTTTTTACTCCTACGACATCAATTTTTTCAACAAGAATTTTTTTCCCTTCGGTAATTAAAAATATTATATGCATTTTGTTGTCGGTATCTACAATTCTTTCATCTTCTACTACTGTATAAATATACCCTTTTTCATCGTATAACTCTAAAATTTTATCTTTACTTTCTTGTAGCTTACTTTCCACGAAATATTCTTTCTCTTTTAATGAAATATTTTCTTTCAACTTACTGGTAGAAATTTTCTTGTTTCCACGGAATTCTATTTTTTTTATCAACGGACGTTCTTGAAAATTAAATATAACTTTTCGTGTAGTTGTATCAAACTCTACTTCTACATTGTCAAAATATCCTGTGTTTAATAAATTCTGTAAATCAGAAGATAAGTTTTCTTCAACGTAAACATCGCCTTTTTTAGTTTTTATACAATCTTTAATATCACGCAATTTTACATTTTTTAACCCAACAAATTCTACAGAAGCAATTTTCTGTTGTGAAAAAGAATTTGAGTTAATACAGAAAATAAAAATAAAACCTATAAAAATAAATTTTAACATTGAACGGTTCATATTTTTTACCTAAAACAATGTCCCCACGGAGATTTGAACCCCGATCCCAAGCTCCGGAGGCTTGTGCTCTATCCAATTGAGCTATGGGGACAAATTAAATTACAAATTTTGTTTAATCAAAGAAAATATCTCTTGAGGTTCAGGTTTTTGTTGAACTTTACCTCCACCTTCAACAAAATCTTCTCTTCCACCTGAGTTTGTTTTAAGGTAGTTATTTAATATTTTAGCAATTACTTGTGCAGTAAAACCTTTATCAACAGCTTTTCTTGTAGTACGAATTATAAAAAACAGTTTTTGTTGAGCATAAGAAAAAATAATTATAACTGAACAGATAGATTGATATTTTTCAAAAAGTTTATCACTTAATGACCTTAATAAACCTACATTTACATCTTCTAGTTTTTTTATAACAAACTTACAATTTTTAAATTCTTCAATAAATTCATGAACATTTTGTGTACCTAAAGAAAGTTGTAAATTATTTATTTGTTGTTGTAAATCTTTGTTATGTTTTATTAATTTGGTTATTTTATCTTCTATTTCTTTAACCGATGTGTTCAAAATTGCTGCTATATTGTTTCTTTGTTTTTCTAACATATTTAAATACTCATAAACTTTTAATCCTGAAACTGCTTCTATTCTGCGAAGGTTTGCACCAATAGAAGATTCTGAAATAATTTTAAAACATCCAATCTCACCTGTAGATCTACAATGTGTTCCCCCACAAAGTTCTATACTATACGGTTTATCTTTTATATCACCTATAATTACCATCCTTACAGTTTGGCCATATTTTTCTTCAAACAATGCTGTCGCACCTAACTGTTTTGCAGTTAAAAAATCAGTATATTCTATTTTTACAGGAAGGTTTTCTAATATTTTTTGATTAACTATCAATTCTATTTTTCTTAGTTCTTCCTCACTAACTGGTCTATAATGGATAAAATCAAACCTAAAATACTCGTCTGCAACTAAAGAACCAGACTGAACTGCATGTTCACCTAAAACTTCTCGTAATGCTTTATGTAACAGATGGGTAGAAGTATGATGGCGCATAATATTTTTTCTTCGTTCAATATTTATCTCTAAAAAAATTTCTTTCTGAGTAGCTATATCATCTTTAAGATTCACAATATGAACAATTCGTTGTTCTATTTTTTTAGTATCAACAACTTCACCAATAATTTTATAATTTTCGTTTTTAATAACACCAGTATCACCAACTTGTCCACCTGACTCACCATAAAAAGGTGTTACATCTACAATAATCTCCAGCTGCTGTCCTTTAATACCTTTAGGAATAATTTTTGATTGTTGAATTATACCAAGAATTTTACTTTTAGTAGATGTTACTTCATATCCTACAAATTTTGTCTCGGGAAAAGATGTGTATACAGAAGTGTTAATAGTGTCAATTCCACGCCAGGAAGATTTAGAAATTTTCCGTGCATTTTCTTGTGCTGTTAAAAATTCAGTTCTGTCATATTCAATATTATATTCCTGTAATATTTCTTTTACAAGTTCTTCTGGAAAACCGTAAGTATCATAGAGATGAAACACTACCTCGCCTGAAATTTTTTTCTTTCCTTGATTAATAATTTCTTGCAAAATTTTCATCCCAGAATCTAAAGTTTCTAAAAACTTTTCTTCTTCAGTTTTAGTAATTACAGCAATTTTTTCTCGGTGCAATTCTAACTCAGGGTATTGGTCTTTCATCGCTTTTACTACTACAGGAACCATTTTATACAATATTGGTTCACGGAAACCTAAAAGTTTTGCATAACGTAACCCACGACGAATTATCTTTCTTAACACATAACCTCTACCTTCATTAGACGGAAGAATACCTTCAGCAGCTATAAATGTCAATGCTCGAGAATGATCAAGTATCGCATTAACATAATTGTTTATCTGCAGAGTTTTATATTCTTTAGCAATATCTATATTCTTTAACAACTCTTCTTTTATTAAGACAAAAGTATCTGTATCAAAAACAGTTTTTTTACCATTAACAACTGCGTTAAGTCGTTCTAAACCCATACCAGTGTCTATATTTTTCTGTAACAACGGTTTTAATACTTTATTTGGTTGAGCATCAAATTGTGTAAAAACTAAGTTCCATATCTCAAGATAACGGTCACAATCACAACCTACAGAACAATCAGGCTTTCCACAACCGTATTCTTCACCTAAGTCATATATTATCTCGGAACAAGGTCCACAAGGTCCTGTATCACCCATTCGCCAAAAGTTCGTATCTTCTGAAAGTTTGTAAATTTTTTTATTATCTACAATTTTTGACCATATATCATACGCTTCGTCATCTTCTTTGTAAACAGTAATAAACAACATTTTTTCGTCTAACCCAATTTTTCGAATAAGAAATTCCCATGCCCATTCTATCGCTTCTTTTTTAAAATAGTCACCAAAAGAAAAATTGCCCAACATTTCAAAAAATGTTAAATGTCGTGCTGTATACCCTACTTTATCTATATCCGAAGTACGAAAACATTTTTGTACTGAAGCAGCTCTACTTAAACCTTTCTTTATACCTAAAAAATATTCCTTAAACTGTACCATACCTGCAGAAGTGAATAACAATGTCGGATCTGATGTTGGTATTAACGAATCTGAAGGTACTATAGTATGACCTAACGATTTAAAATATTCCAAAAATATTTTTCTTAACTCTTGCGAATTCATAGCAGATTAAAAAATAACTTCGGATAGACTAAACAACGGACCATCTTTGCATACAGTTTTATATTCCCAGGTATTTTCTTTTTTGACTTTAACAACACAACTACGACATACCCCTACACCACAACACATATATTCTTCTAACAAAGCATAACAGTTGATATTAAAAACATTTTTTAGCTTAGTCTCTATTATCTCTTTTAACCTACTTAACATTGATTTAGGACCACAGACAAATGTTGTTATTGACGAAATAGAAGAAAAATTATCAAAATATTCACAAACTGCTTCTAAAACACTACCACGAATACCAAAACTTCCATCATCTGTAGTATAGACCACATTTTTTATTCCAAATGTTGCTAAATTTATAATTTTTGTTTTAGTAGTTTCACCATAAAACATTTTTACTTTTTTGCCTAATCTGGTAAAGTATTTATATAAATACACTAAAGATGCAACTCCACTGCCTCCTGCAACAAGTAAAATCAAATCATTTCTTCTTAGCGAATTTACAATTTCATTAAATTTATAAGTGTTACCTAATGGTCCTAAATAGTATATCTCTTCACCCACAATTTTTTGCGAGATAAATTTTGTTCCTTCACCTACAACTCGATATATTATCCCAACAGAATTATTATCATTAACTGCTATACTAAACGGTTTTAACAAAAATTTTGTCGGAAAAGTGTCTATAAGAACAAATTCTGTAGGCAAGAATTTGATGTTTGATAGGAAACTTAAAAAATATGTATCTTGGGAAACTCTCGTATTTTTAAGAATTTTACCTTTGTGTAAAACAAACTTTTGCATATCACGTTGTAGTTGAAGCTTACTTTAAAACCATATTCTTTAAACATTTTTTTCAGAATAGACAACTTTCCCAGAACAAATAGTATATTTTACCTTACCTTTTAATTTCCAGCCAATAAACGGCGAATTCCTACTTTTAGAAACAAAATTTTTAACTACAAATTCTTCTTGCGGGTTGAATATCACAACATCAGCATCACACCCTGGTTCTAATCTACCTTTTTTAGACAAACCAAAAATTTTTGCTGGGTTTATTGTCAATTTCTCTAATATTTTACTTAAAGGAATTCTATGTTGATAATATAGATATGTAATACACAAAGGTAGTACTGTTTCTAAACCTATAATACCAAACGGTGCTAAATCAAATTCTTTACTTTTCTCTTCTACAGTGTGTGGAGCATGGTCAGAAGCTATACAATCTACTGTATTGTCTTTAATTCCTTCAATAATAGTATCAACATCTTCTTGAGTTCTCAACGGCGGATTTATTTTTAAATTAGTATCGTAGGAATATTTTAATAAATAATCTTCAGTCAATACAAAATGATGTGGTGTAACATCACAGGTCACTTTTAGCCCGTTTTTCTTTGCTTGACGAATAAAATTTATAGAATCTTTTGTAGAGACATGAGTTATGTGTAACCTTCCTTTTGCTAAAGAGCACAAAATTATATCACGAATCACTACAATTTCCTCAGCTTCTTTAGGTATACCACGAAAACCTAATAAAGTAGAAACTTTACCTTCGTTTACTACCCCACCTCGTGAAAGTGTTTTATCTTCACAATGTGAAATCACCGGCAAATCAAACATTCTTGAATATTCCAGTACACGACGCATTATCTGTGAGTTTGAAATAGGTTCTCCATCATCAGAAATTGCAACAACACCAGCTTTTTTAAGTTCACCTATCTCGGTCAATTCTTCTCCACGACGACCTTTCGTTGCTGCACCTACAGGGAAAACATTTATCACACCCTCGTTTTTAGCTTTCAACATTGTAAACTCTACTGCTGCTTGGTCATCTATAGGCGGGTTAGTGTTCGGCATACAAAATACTGTAGTAAACCCACCAGCAGCTGCTGATTTTGTTCCTGAAGCAATTGTTTCTTCCTCTTCATTGCCAGGTTCACGAAGATGAGTATGAATATCTATTAACCCAGCAGAAACTATACAACCTTTAGCATTTATAACCTCCACATTGTGTAACTTAATATCCTCAGCAAGTTTTACTATTTTACCATTTTCTATCAATACATCAAGTTTTTTCTCTATATTTTTTTGTGGCTCTATTACAATACCGTTTTTGATTAACAATTTCATTGATTTGTATTCACTAAAGATAACAAATATAATACTGCCATCCTCACTGCAATACCGTTCGTAACTTGTTCATTTATGACAGAATTTAGACTATCTGCAACATCAGTTGTAATTTCTATTCCACGGTTCATTGGTCCCGGATGTAAAACTAAAACATCAGATTTTGCATTTTTTAATCTCTGTTTTGTCATCCCATATAATAAACTATATTCTCGTACCGAAGGGAAAAAATGTTCTAATTGACGTTCAAACTGTACTCTCAAAATATTTACTACATCAGCATTACGTAATGCTTTGTCAAGATCATGCTCAATTTCCACTTGAGGGAAAATTTTGTCAATATCTTTAGGTATAAGTGTTGGTGGACCACAAAGAACTACTCGCGCAGAAAGTTTTGTCAACCCCCATAAGTTTGACCTAGCAACACGACTATGTAAAATATCACCTACTATCACAACTTTCAACCCTTCAACCTTACCTTTTTTCTCACGAATTGTAAAAATATCAAGCAAACCTTGGGTAGGGTGTTCATGAAATCCATCACCTGCATTTATTATAGAAGAAGAAACGTTCTGTGCTAAAATATGAGGTGCACCAGAATACGAATGACGAATTACTATAAAATCTGATTTCATAGATTCTAAAGTTTTCGCAGTATCTATCAACGACTCACCCTTTTGTACACTTGAAAGTTGAACTGCAATGTTTACAGTGTCAGCAGAAAGACGTTTCGCCGCAAGTTCAAACGAAGTCCGTGTCCGTGTTGAAGGTTCGTAAAAAAGTAGTACTACACTACGACCACGTAATGTTGGAACTTTCTTAATTGAACGGGTAAAAATTGTCTTAAAGGGTTTTGCTGTATCAAGGATAAGCAGTATCTCTTCTTTAGAAAGATATTCTAAACCTAATAAATGTTTTTGTTTTAACGAAATTTTCTGTGGTAGAGAAAATTCTTCACTATTCGTTTTTTTTGTCATAAATAACCACTATATCTTTAGCACCGACTTCTTTTAGTAACAGTTCTATTTGTTGTTCATGAGTAGTACGAACTTTTTTTCCTACAAACTCTGCATAAATTGGTAATTCTCTTAATCCACGATCTACTAATACTGCTACACTAATAGTTTGTGGTCTGCCAAGGTCTAAAAGTTGTTCCATTGCTGCTCTAATTGTTCTACCAGTATAAAGCACATCATCTACCAAAACTATATTTTTGTTGTTAATATCAAAATTTATGTTAGTATCTTTGGCATACCTAATTTTATTTCTATAGCCTATATCATCACGATAAAATGTGATATCTAACGTACCCAAAGGAATATCTTTCTTTACAATTTTTTTAATCTCTTTAGCAATCCGTTGAGCAATATAAACTCCGTTAGTATGAATCCCTACAAGTGCTATATTATTTATATTGGTAAACTTTTTTACAATTTTCTTTGCTAAAGTAGCAATAATTTTTTTTATTTCTTTATGTGTAAGAATTGTTTTGGTTTTCATTTAACGTCAATATCCAAGTTCTTCGTTTATCAATACAACAATATAATCACTATAGTCTGGTTTTTTATACAAAATTGTTACTACGTTGCAAATTCGTGTTTTAGAATTACAATCTTCACATTTACCTGATACTACACACGGGTTCGCCCTACCTAAACGAATATTATTAGTTACTGCTGCAACATTGCGTATCCTCCAAAATGCTGTATCTAAGTCTTTTACAATCTTATTATATCCAGCAATAAGAACTATTTTTTTAGGACCAAATATTACTGCAGCACCACGGTTGCCATAAGCGTCTATAAATACCAATTCACCTTTTAAAGTAATAGCTTGAGGAGAAGCAAAATAAAAATCTGCTTGTTGTGCACTTAACCATGTCTGGATTCTTTGTTCTTTAGACATATCGTGTGTATGAGTGATGATTTTGTTATTTTGTTGTTGAAGTTTTTCTAATATATTTAAAGAACGAACTGTCTGACTCCCTCCAATACCAATAGTCTTCCCACTGCCTACTAAAGAAACAATATATTCTTTTGCAGACTCTATATCTTCAAACACAATAGTTTCAAACCTGTTATTTTTAAGTTTTTCTGCAACAACAGATAATTGTTTGCTATAAAAATTTTTTACATTATTGTCTTTCATAATTTATGTTTTTTGTATAACATTTTTATTTGTTTGTCAATATTCTATATAAAATGGTTCCTATAAGAGATCCTTCTAATTAGAAATGATAAATAGAAAAAGGTGTGTTAAGATTTAAGTATAATTTCAGAAATAGTATAACGTGGAGAGGGTAATTTTTGGTAATTCAAACTATATTGTTGAAGTAGCTCTTTATCAAAAATAAACTTAATTAATTCAGAATATAACCTTTCTTCCCATTCGTATGTTTCATATATCACTTTTGCACATCCATGTCGACTTAAATATTCAGCGTTCCAGTTCTGATGAAATTCTGCAGCAGTAGGTAAAGGAATCAAAATCGCTGGTTTGTTAAAAAAAATTAGTTCTGCAACAGTCATTGCACCGGCACGGGAAATAACTAAATCCGCTATTGTGTATGCTAATTCCATTTCATATAAATATGGTAATACAACTTTTTTTATTTTTATACTCTTATATTCTTCTGTTATTTTATCAAAATCTTTCGTCCCAGTTATGTGTAATATCTGTACTTGTGTAAATTTTTCTTCATGAGATTTTAATATCTTTACTATGGCATTATTTATACTTCTTGCACCTTGACTACCACCAAAAATTAACATAGTAAATTTCGTACTATCAAAACCAAATTTTTTAAAACATTGAGATTTATCTATTTCTTTATTAAAATTTTCCCTTAATGGTGTTTTAGTATATATATACTTTTTTGTGTTTTTATATTTTGAAGGAAAAGAAAGACAAACTTTTGTCGCAAACAATTTTAATATTTTATTCGTGAGACCAAAAACATAATTCTGTTCATGTAGGACAATTTTTTTCCAAGGAAACAATATTTTTGCTGAAATAACCATAGGAAATGAAGTATACCCGCCAGTAGAAAAAATTATTCTTGGATTATAAATAACAAGAAGTCTAATGCATTGAATAAACGATAGAATTAATAATACTAAGAAGAAACAAAGTTGTGTTATAGCATTTCGTAAAAATTTTGGTGCTGAAATTGTCTCTATCTTAATTCGGTCTTTATATGGAACCGTTTGAAGTTCATCACTTATAAGTTTCAAAAATTTTGTTCCTTTTTGAGTAACAAAAATTATTTCATGGCCAAGTTTCAATAATTCTTTACTAACAGATATCGCAGGATAGAAATGTCCACCAGTAGGTGAAGTTATAACCATAATTTTTACCATATTTTTAACTATAACTTCGTCGCCAGAAATTTAGTATTATACCTACGCTTATAAAGTTTGTAATTAGTCCAGAACCACCATAAGAAATAAATGGCAATCCTATCCCTTTTGTAGGCAATAATCCTGTAGTTACAGATATGTTTAAAAATGCTTGAAAAACAATATTTAAAGTTAAACCATAAACTATCAACCCACCATATAACCCGTCTTTAAATACAACACGTTGTGCGATCTTTGTACCTAAAATGAATATATAGATATAACAACACACAACTGCAACTGTTCCTATAAAACCAAGTTCTTCACCAATTATAGAAAAAATAAAATCAGTATGTGCATCTGGTAAAAAAAATTCTTTAAATTGACTTTTCCCTATCCCACGACCTATAAAATGTCCATAAGATAAAGCTAGTTGTGACTGTGTTATCTGATAGCCACTGTTGGAACGGTATTTCCACGGGTTTAAAAAAGTTTTAATCCGAGCAACTCTGTGAGGAAAAGATGCTATGCCTAAAAGAATTATTATTCCTACAATACTTATTATTTTTAAAATTATTTTTGTTCTAACACCTGTATATATAAATAATACTAACGAAGTAAAAAATATCACAACAGGAATACCTATGTCAGGCTGAATAATTATAAGGCCACAAATAATAAATATTACACTCCATAAAACCCATACTTCTTTTTTACCCACAATTATTTTGCTTCTATATTTGTCTATATATTTTGATACAAACAGTACAACAACTAACTTGGCAAATTCAGCAGGTTGTATAGGAGCAAAATTTAAAATATACAACCAGCGTCTAGCACCACCTATTTTATGTGAAAAAAGTACTGCTACAAGTGAAATTATACTGATAATTAACAATGGAATTGTAATCTTTTTTAAAACAGTAACTGTCATAACATTTGCTATAAACCCACATAAAATTAAACCTATAATTAAAAAAACTATTTGTCGTTCAAAAAATCTATAAGGGTTAACAGTTTTTGTTGCCGTAATAGAAAATATCATCAACGCACCTAAAATTGATAATGTAAGAGTAATAAAAAACAATATATCTCCGTAATAATGTTTTATATTAATTTCTTTATAATTCATAAATTGTTAACAATTTTTTTAAATTCTGTTCCTCGATGTTCAAAATTTCTATACTGGTCAAAAGAACTACAGGCAGGAGATAATAATACAATATCACCTCTTTTCGCTTTCCGCAATGCTGTAGTAACTGCAGTAAACATATCACCACATTTGACAATTTCTACACCACAATTTTTTAGTTGGGAATAAATTATATCAGTTGCTTCCCCAATTAATAATAACAATTTTACTTTTTGAGTTATTAATGGAATAAGAGGTGTATAAGGTGCACCTTTATCTCGACCACCAAGAATAAGACAAATTGGTTCGTTAAAACTTTTTAATGCTACTAAAGTAGAGTTTACATTAGTAGATTTTGAATCGTTAATAAACTTTATTCCATCAATTTCTCTAACAAACTCTAATCTATGTTCTACACCTGTAAAGTTAGATATTGTTTGTTCAACAATTTCTTTCGGAACATTTAATAATATCGAACAACATACTGCTGTTAAAATATTTTCTATATTATGAATTCCTGGAAGTTTTATTTGTGGTTGTAATACTATTTCTCCGAATTCATCGTTGCTAAAAACTATTTTTCTATTTTCTTTATCCCAATAACACCCTTTCTTTAATTTTGTCGTAGTACTAAAATATATCTGTTGAGCACAAAATTTATTTAAATTTATATTACGTATATATTGGTCATCATAGTTTAATATTGCAAAATCTGACTCTTGTTGGTTTATAAAAATTTTCGTTTTAGCATTGATATAATCCTGCATAGTAATGTGGTGATCAAGATGGTCTTCTGCAATATTTAACAGGCAAGCAACCCGAGGCGAAAATTGTTCTATATTTTCTAACTGATAACTAGAAACTTCTAAAACAATTATTGTGTCATTTTTAATTTTATCTACAAAATCTATTAATGGTGTACCTATATTACCAGCAACAATTACATTATTGTTTTTTTTGTAGGATAAAAAAATTTCCCCTATCAAAGTTGTAGTAGTGGTTTTCCCATTAGTTCCTGTCACTGCTATAATTTGAGGTCTACAGGACAATTTATCAACAATTATCCTATAAGATACTTCTAGTTCTGTTAATATAGGTATTTTTTTTGAAGATATTTTTTGAATTAATGGATGGTGTTGTGGAATACCAGGTGATTTTATCACTATATCTGATAATAAAATTTTATCAGAATGTCCACCACATTCATATTTTATCCTCTTATCAAGAAGAGATATTTGTTGCTTAACTTTATCTTCTGGCAAAATTTCTGTTACAAAAATTTTGGTAGTGTAATTTAACAAATAATTTGCCAAACTTAAATTACTTTTACCTAAACCAACTAAACCTACAACCTTGTCTTTTAACAATTCAGATATTCTATAAGAATCCATTTTCTCATCTGATTTTCAATGAAGATAAAGTAAGAATTGACAACAGGATTGATACAATCCAAAACCTTACTGTAATTTTAGGTTCTGGATAACCTTTTAATTCATAATGATGATGTAATGGTGCCATAAGAAATATTCGTCTCTTTGTCCTTTTATAATACCCCACTTGTAATATCACAGATAACGCCTCAGCAACAAAAACACCACACGAAATTATTAACAACAACTCCTGTTTTATAAAAATTGCAACAAGACCTATTGCACCACCTAAAAATAACGAACCTGTATCACCCATAAAAATCGTTGCAGGATAGCTGTTATACCATAAAAAACCCAACCCAGCACCACACATGCCAGAAAGAAAAACAGTCAACTCACCACTACCAGCAACATATATCAATTTTAAATAATTTGCAAGTTTAACATTTCCTGCAACATAACTCAAAATTGCGTATGTAATACTCACAAATATAAGATTACCAATTGCAAGACCATCTAACCCGTCAGTAAGGTTCACAGCGTTAGATGAACCTATAAATGTTAAAATAATAATAATAAAATATAACCACCCAAGATAAATATATGTCTCTTTCAAATACGGAATATGAAGATTCATTTTATATATTGAATTACTCGGATAAAAATATAAATATATCACCACTGCAAAAGCAAATAAGAACTGAAAAAACAGTTTATATTTAGGTAGTAACCCACGAGATTGTTTCTTTATCACTTTTAAATAATCGTCAATAAAACCTAATATACCTAAATACAATACAGCAAATAATACCCATAAAACAAATCTGTTTAAATAACACCAAATCAATGCAGAAATTATTATTGAGATTAAAATTATCACTCCACCCATAGTGGGTGTGTTTTGTTTAACTAAATGTGTCTTAGGACCATCCTGACGAATTGTCTGTAAAAACTGTTTTTCTTTTACATATTTAATAAATATAGGAGCAATAATTATACATGTTATAAATGATGTAAAAAATCCTAATACTGACCGTACCGTAATATACCTAAGTACATTAAAACCAGAATATATTGAGAGTAAGTTAGGCAGAAAAAAATAAATCATTTTACACCCTCTTTAAAAGAAGATAAAAAATTTACTACTTTATCTAACTCCATACCTCTGGAACCTTTTACTAAAACAGCAACTTTATTCTCAACAGAGATAAGTTCTAACAGATCTTTTTTTAATAACTCTATGTCATCAAAATATTTAACTTTTTGTTTATCTATAGCTATAAGAGTATCATATAAATATTTCATCTGTGGTCCATAAAGATAAATTAAATACACATCTTTTATGTTAAAATAATTTATTATATTTTTATGTTCTATCACACTACTTTCTCCTAATTCTAACATATCTCCAAGAACTAAAACTTTTTTTCTATCATAAAATATTTTCATAAACTCTTGTATTGTATATTTCATAGAGTCTGGATTAGCATTATAAGTTTCATCCAATATTATATTATCTTTCACAACAACCTTACTACCACGCATTTCTACTGCTGAAAAATTTTTTATTGCATCTACAATCAATTGTATATCATCAAAACCAGAAAAAAATGCTGCTGTAATAGCTGAAAGAATGTTATAAACATTGTATTCACCTAAAATATTAGCAGTAACATCAAATACTAACTTTATCCCAAGATAGTTTTTAAGCACAACTTTTATATCTGTAGATTTAGCAGTATATACAATATTTTGAGCATACACATCTGCATCTTTAGTTTTGATACTATACCATTTGATATTATATTTACCGTTACGGATATTGCGAAGATATAAATCATCTTTATTAAGAACAACAACACCAAATGGACGAAGATAATTAAGTATCTTTGTCTCTTCTACAAATACTGTATCTAAATTACAAAAATATTCAAGATGTTCTTTAGCTATATTAGTTATTACCACAACATCTGGTACAACTGTCTTTCCTAAAATTTCCATTTCACCCGGTAAAGAAATCCCTAATTCTGTAATACAATATTCTGTGTCTTTCTTTAAAGAAAATAATGTATATGCTACACCAATTAAATTATTAAAATTTTCCTTTGTAGCAACAATATTATACTTTTTTGAAAAAATTGTTTTGATAATTTCTTTAGTTGTAGTTTTCCCATTAGAACCTACTACACAAATAACCTTTAACTCAGGGAAAGATAAACGATAAAGGTTTGCTAAAATATCTAATGCCAAAATAGTATCTTTTACAACAATATATTTCTCTTTATACTTTTCTATTATACAAGATGCATCTGATATAACTACATAATCTATTGTTTTAATTATATCGTTACAAAACTTATGACCATCAAAATTTTTACCTTTTAATGCAAAAAAAATCCCTCCTTTTTGATTATATTTTCTGGTGTCAGTAATAACATTCTTTATTTTATATTCTTTATGATTTTTTATAAAATTAATAGGTTTTAATTTTTCTAAAAAGAGACTTAAAGGAATTTTTATATCTAATTCAAAATTCATCAGTTATTGTTATCAAATTTTACCTTGTCGTTTAAGTTCTATTGCTTGTTGAACAATCTCACGTTCGTCAAAATGTACTTTTTGGGTTCCCAATATCTGGTAATTTTCATGTCCTTTACCTGCTAATAAAATTATATCTTTAGGTTCGGCTAATTTTATCGCACGAAATATTGCATCTTTTCTGTCTATTATTACTTCATAATTTGTTCTTCCAGTTTTTTTTATGCCAATTTCTATATCTAAAATAATTTTCTGTGGATCTTCAGTACGCGGATTGTCTGAAGTTAAAATCACATAATCTGCAAGTTCTACTGCAATACTACCCATTACTGGCCGTTTACTTCTATCTCTATCCCCACCACAACCAAATACTACTATTAACCTTTTGTGAGGAAGCTGTTTTAACACTTCTATCACTTTTTTTAATGCGTCTGGAGTATGAGCATAATCTATTATTACGCTGAACCCTTCAGGAAAATTCAATTTCTCAAGCCGGCCAGGTACTAACTGTGCATTCCGTATACCATCAACTATAACATCAACATCTATTCCCTGTGAATACGCAACAACGAAAGAAGCTAACACGTTGTAAACATTATATTCTCCAATAAACGGAGAAACTATTTTTAACTCTTTTTTATTAAAAACTATATCAAACTGTGTCTGTTCTAAATCTGTCTTCATATTTTTCCATTTAAACTGTGCAACAAAACCATTACGAGAATTTTTTCCATAAGTCAATACATTAGAAATACCACAAACATTTATTAACCTGCGACCCCATTCGTCGTCTACATTTATCACACAAGTTTTAGTACCTATTAAAGTGTTCCTAAATATCTCTTTTTTATTGTTTGTCATTTTTTTAAATAATAAACTTTTAGATTCAAAATAGTTTTCCATTGTTTGATGAAAATCTAGATGTTCATTACTTAAGTTCGTAAATACAGCAACATCATATTCACATCCTTCTACTCTACCTTGGGCTAATGCATGTGAAGAAACTTCCATAATTACAACATTCACTTTTTCCTTATACATGTTATACAATATTTGTTGTAACTCTGACGAAAATGGGGTGGTGTTCTCCGACGGAAAAATTTTCCCATTGTATCTATAATTTATAGTCCCAATTATACCAGGATTATATCCTGATTTGCTAAATATTGATTCTAAAATATAACTTAAAGTTGTTTTTCCATTTGTTCCTGTAATACCTATTAACAACATTTTTGAGGATGGATTATCATAAAAGTTAGTTGCTAATCTAGCTAATGCTAATGATGCATTTTCTACAATCACTATAAGCAAATCTTTTTTAACAATAATATCATCTGAAATAAAACTTTCGTTATCTAAAACAATACACTTTGCTCCTCGTTGAACAGCTTCAGTAATAAATCTAGCTCCGTGAGTATGCTGGCCTTGTAAACAAACAAAAATATCCCCAGGCAATATTTGTTTAGAATTATATTTTATTCCACTAACAACCATATTTATATTTTGTTCATTAAAAATTTTCTTAATATTTATTCCTGATAATATACTTTTAATTTGCTTTTGCATATTTAACTTCAGCTAAACTTAAAAGTTCTAAAACAATATCTCTAAATATAGGTACTGCAATTTCTGAAGATTGAGTTACTCCTTTAGGTTCATCTACGAATACACCTATTACATACTTAGGGTTTTCTTTAGGGAAAAAGCCACAACAACTCATTACATACTTACTTCGTGAATATCTCTTTTGCTCATTATCAAACTTTTGTGCAGTTCCAGTCTTTGCACAAATTTTTATTCCATCTATCTTTGTAGCTTTTGCCGTACCTCTTAATACTGTTTCTTCTAAAATATCTTTAATTGTGTTTACTATTTCTTTTGATAATGGTTCACGAATTATCCGCGGAGTTCCACAATAAACTATTTTGTTATTACCATCTATTATATACTTTACAACATATGGTTGTAACAATTTACCTCCATTAGCAATCATAGTATAACCATTTACTATTTGTATAGGTGTAACGGCAATCCCTTGACCAAAACTCATCACTAAAGGATGAAGTTTTGACCAAATAGAATTTTTATAAGTAACAAAAATTCCTTTTTCTTCTGCAGGAAGATCTATACCAGTGTATGCACCAAATCCAAACATTTCTAACCATTTAGAATATTTAAATGGATCGTTAAACATCAAATAAAGTTTTGACATACCTATGTTGGAAGAATAAACAATTATGTCTTTTACAGTAAGATACTTATGTGGATGTACGTCATTGATTTTATGTCCACCATAATGATATTCTCCGTTTTCACAATCAATTATACTGTCGGATTTTACTACATTTTCAGATAAAAAAATAGCTAAAGGAAATATTTTAAATATTGACCCGGGTTCAAAAATCATATTTATCGCAGGATTTGTTAACGGAGGGTCTATCGGAGGAAAAACATTCATAGCGATAATCTCGCCATTTTCAGGATCCTGAATTATACAAACTATCCTTTTTGGAGAGAATTTTAGGTAGTATGATTCTAATATTTTATTAATTTTATACTGCAAGTTTACATCTATAGTAAGAACTAATGAACAATTTTTAATATTAGAATCTATATCTGTGATATCATCTAACTGAGCCAACCTAAACGAAACTTGACTAATTTTGCCATTACGGTAAAAAATAATCTGTTTGTGTTTGACACTATTTAAATATTTATCATATTCCAGTTCTACACCTGAATATGGATTTCCAGCACTGTCTACTCCACCAATTATATGACTACAAAGTTCTTTTTGAGGATAAACTCGGTGATGATACCGTACAAAGTCTAACCCCGGAATTTTTTTTAATTTATAACTTTTAGCAATATCCACTTTTTTCTTTAATTTCACATATCTAGCATTAGAAAGTTTTCGTAACAATTCATTATATGGTATATCTAACGTTTGGGATATCAAATTTAAATAATCTCGTGGATTTTTAACACATTTTGTAAATTCTTGTAAATTTATTGATACATCTTCAAATTCCAAAGTTGTGGCTAATATTCTATAATTGCGGTCTAATATATCTCCTCTAGGTAATCTTGTGTTTATCTTCGTTATAATTTGTCTTTCTATCAGTGGAAGAAAATTTTCATAATTCCATATATGAATCAAAAAAAGGCGGATTATAATAACCCCGGGAATAATAAATGTCATAAGTATTTTTACTACAAATAACCTCTTTTCATTTATATTAGTATATATCTTTTTATACATAGCCTACAAACTAATAATATTCTATTATAACATCTTTTTCTTTAGGTGGGACAAATTTTAATTCTTTAGCATATTTTTCTAATCTCTGACACGATTTTAATTCCTTTTCTATCTTTTCATATAATATCCTTTTATTTTCTTGTTGAAGTATCACTATTTGGTCATATAACTCTTTTATTCTATATTGCAACATCACTATCTTCACTTGTTGGTTTATATAAAAAAATACTAATATAGAAATAACAATTATCAGCAGATATTTATATCTCATATATTTTAAAGTTTTTCAACGACACGTAGTTTTGCACTACGGCTAGAATAATTTTTTTCAATCTCTAACTTATCTGGACAGATAGGTTTTTTGGTAATTATTTTACAATCTTTTCTATTTCTAAAGATGTTCTTCACAATTCTATCTTCAAGTGAATGGTATGAAACTGCTAAACATCTGCCTCCGGAAGATAATATGTCAATAGCATTGTTAATTCCTATATTTATGTTTTGCAGTTCATTATTTATGAATATTCTTAATGCTTGAAAAACTCGTGTTGCTGGATGAATCTTACTTTTTTTATAATATTTCCCAACAACGCTGCTAACTATCTCTGCAAATTCTTTAGCAGAAGTTATTTCTTTTTTTTGTCTATATTCTACAATTTTCTTTGCTATCATTGAACTATATCTCTCTTCTCCATAATCTAAAAATATTTTTTCTAAATCTTTTTTACTAAAATTATTCACTATATATTTAGCAGTCAAACTAGAAGCTTCTACATCCATGCGCATATCAAAGTTCTCATCTAAAAAACTAAACCCACGAGAAGATTTTAATTGTAAAGCTGACATGCCAAAATCAAAAATTACCCCATCAACTGTCTTCAAACCCAATTTATTAATTACATTTTTTATTTCAATGTAATTACCCTTTACTACAACAACTTTATTTTCTAAAATTTCTTGATGTAAAAATTTTTTACTATACTCTATAGCTTCACTATCCCAATCTAAACCTATAATCTTACAATTCGGTGCAACTGAAATAATCTGTTTTACATATCCTCCACAACCTATTGTCGCATCAACATAGATTTTTCCATCTTGAGGACATAAATACTCTATTATTTTATCTATAAGGACTGGGATATGCATATAAGAATTAATTGGCAGCAAATTTAATTATATCAAATATCCAGTTTAGCTTTTATTTTGTTAAATATTTTCATAAACTGTTTATTAAATTTTTCCCACTCTTTAACATCCCATAACTGTAACTTATCTTTAGCACCGACAAGAACAACTTCTGATTTTATTGAATACTTATCCTTAAACTTTTGTGGAATTAGAATCCGTCCTTGATTGTCAATTTTTACAACTTCTATATCAGCGAAAAACGTTGTGATAAATGCTCGTTGATGTGTCTTGTTAGGTAATGATATTGAATTAATTTTTTCCACTACTTTATTCCAAATTTCTATAGGATAAATATGAATACAATTATCTATCCCTGAAGTAAGAACATAATATTTAAGTTTACCACGATATTTGGCTGGAATAAATAGACGATTTTTTGAATCCAGAGTGTGAAAAGTCAGGCCTGTAAGTTCTTTCAAGGCCATTTTTGGAAGATTCCTTTTTATGGTATTTTATGCTACTTTATACCACTTTATACACCAGCTTGTCAATAGGTGAGAAAAAATGTTTTTTTTTAAGAAATTATAGTAAATGTTTTTTAAGACGAGGTTTAATTATAGAAAAGAGAAAGTGTAGAATTAAAATTATTTTTATTTCTTGCTAAAAAAATACCCAGCACAAGCAATCATTACAGCGTTATCTGTAGATAAAATTTTTTGAGGAAAAAAAACTTTTATATTATGCTGATGGGCATTGAGTGAAAATTTTTCTCTTAAATATTCGTTAGCAGCTACACCACCTGAAATACCAATGTTAGAACATTTAAATTTCTTTGCTGCAAGAAAAACTTTATACATCAATGTGTCTACTACAGATTCTTGAAAAGAAGCACATATATGTGAAACTATTTTTTTATTAAGCATGTTTTTGTTTTTTTGCAGATAATAAAGTACTGCTGTTTTTAACCCGCTAAAACTAAAATCCCATGTGCCTTCCATATAAGGTCTACTAAATTCGACAAATTTTGGATTGCCTTTCTTAGCATACTTTTCTATTACTGGCCCACCAGGATAACTTAAGTTCAACATTTTTGCAACTTTGTCAAACGCTTCACCTACAGCGTCATCTCTGGTCTCACCTAAAACTTTTCGTTTCACAGCAGAATATACAATACTCAATTCCGTATGCCCACCAGAAATTATCAAAGAAATAAAAGGAAATTGAAGTTTATTTTTATGTGTAACAATTAAAGAATGAATATGACCCCACAAATGATCTACACCTATCACGGGAATAGAATAAATATATCCAAGAGTATGAGCAACAGTTTTACCTATCAACAATGCACCTTTAAGTCCAGGAGTTTCCGTATAAGCAATAAGATCTATTTTTTTTATATTAAAATTCTGTAGTGCACGTGAGATTACAAAATGAATTTTTTCATAATGTGTCCTACTGGCAAGTTCTGGTACTACACCAAAATATTTGCTATGAATTCGTTGTTGGGAGAAGATAATATTAGATATAATATTAAATTTATGGTCTATAACTGCAGCAGAAGTTTCATCACAAGAAGTTTCTATTCCTAAAATATACATAATGAAATTATTTCTTTATATAATCTGTGTACATCCTTATTGCTTTAAGTATTTCTACTGCTCTTGTTAATACAATATCTTCTACCTGTTCTTCTTTTTTTACAGCAGAAATAGGTTCTTGACCTGGAATATAAATTTCCTCTCTTTGTTGATAAAGTTTTGCTTCAATTTCTTTAGGGACATTTATAATAATATCAGGTATTATCCCTCCAGAATAAGGTTCAGTTGAAGTTTTAACTGTTTTTTCTTTCTCTTCTCTTTGTATACATCTTCCTGATGGTGTATAATATTTCGCTGTTGTAAGTTTTAAACCATAACCATTACCTAAATCAATTACACTTTGAACCGAGGCTTTACCAAAAGTCTGTGAACCTACAATTATCGCTCGTTTGTTATCTTGCAATGCACCAGCAAGAATCTCTGCTCCTGAAGCAGAACCAGCATTAACTAATACTACCATTGGAATATCTTCATACGGTGCTACTTTATCTGCACGATATTCACGTCGTGGAGATTTTCTACCCTCTGTATAAACAATGAGTTTGTTCCCTCCAATAAACAATTTTGCAATTTCAACTGCTTGATCAAGTAAACCACCCGGATTGTTACGTAAATCTAAAATTAATCCTTTAGCATTTTGTTTTTTTATCATCTCCAAAGCTTTCACCATTTCGTTATAGGAATTTTTGTTAAATTCATAAAGTGCTATATAGCCTATTCCATCTACAAGTTCAGGTTTGCATTTTACTACTTCTATTTTTATGATATCCCGAGTAAGTGTATAATCAATCGGTTCTTTAGCTCCTTCACGCATTATTGTAATGGTAACTTTTGTTCCCGGGGTACCACGTAACTTTTTTACTGCTTCTTCAATAGAAATACCTTCTGTAGATTCGTTTTCAATTTTTATAATCTTATCATTAGGCAATATTCCTGCTTTGTATGCAGGTGTACCTGGCAAAGGAGTAATCACCGTAAGCCAACCATCACGAATAGCAATTCGGATACCTATCCCACCAAACTGACCCTCAGTTTCCACTTTCAGTTCTTTATAATGGTCCGGTTCTAAAAACTGCGAAAACGAGTCTAAAGGTTTCAGCATTCCTTTCGCTGCAGAGTTTATTAATTTCTGAACATCTACTTCTTCTACATAATTTTCCGTAGTATAATTTAATACATCTAGCAACAATTTTATTTTTGAATATGTGTCGTCACCTGTTTTACTTTCTAAACTTAAAGAAAATAAGATAAGAAATATTGTTATAAATACTGTTCGAAAAAATTTAGATTTCATTTTCATTCTCCTTTATCTTAGCGGTAATTAAAAATACTATTTTATTATTTTTAAATTCAACTATTGATTTTAACTTTTTTTTAAGATAAAATTTTCCAACCTATTTCCAAAATTTAATGAATGGAGGAACAATATGACAAAAGAAATAACTGCGGAAAATTTTGATACAGAAGTATTACAATCACCTGTACCTGTCCTGGTAGATTTTTGGGCAGAATGGTGCGGTCCATGTAAATTACTCTCACCTATCATTGAAGAATTATCTAACACATATCCTGAATCTAAAATAAAAATATTCAAACTCAACGTAGACAACAATCCAAAAATTTCTGCTAAATATGGTATTATGGCTATCCCGACTGTGATAATTTTTAAAAATGGAACACCAGTAGAACAATTTGTAGGTCTCAGAAACAAAAAAGATTATATTGAAGCAATTGAACGAATTACAAAATAATTACTGTTTAATAAAATTATGAAAGTTATAAAAACCATTCGTGAAATGCAAAAAATTGCAGATTTGTGTAGGAAGAAAAATTTGACTATCGGTTTTGTCCCTACCATGGGAGCTTTACATAAAGCACATATTGAACTTATCAAAAAAGCAAAAAGTGAAAATGATGTAACCGTAGTGTCAATTTTTGTCAACCCGATACAATTTGGACCTAAAGAGGATTACAAAAAATATCCACGACCTATTCAACAAGATTTAGAAATCTGTCGTCAGCAAAAAGTAAATTTTGTATTTCATCCTTCAGTAAAAGAAATGTATCCTAACAACAAAATTTTAACATTTGTAGAAGTTACAAAATTGCAGGATATACTTTGTGGAAAATATCGTCCTGGACATTTCCGCGGTGTAGCAACAGTCGTTACTAAACTTTTCAATATTGTTAAACCACACAAAGCATATTTTGGCGAAAAAGATTATCAACAATTAAAAATTATTCAACAAATGGTTAAAGATTTAAATTTTGATATAAAAATTATCCCTGTAGAAACAATACGTGAGAATAACGGGTTAGCATGTTCAAGTAGAAATTTGTACTTGTCAGAAAAAGAATATGCATCTTCACCTGCTATATATAAATCACTTTTATATTGCAAAGATCTAATCTTGCAAAAAAAGTTTAGTATCAAAAGTTGTATCAATAAATCAAAAAAGTTTTTGGACAATTTGTTGTCTAATGTAAATCATAAGATACAATATTTTGAAATTTATGATGAAAATTTGAACCCTGTAGAAAACAATGTCAAAAAAATTCCTGCAGGAACTAAATTAAGAATTTTTGTTGCAGTATATATCGGAACAACTAGGTTAATTGATAATATTGGATTCTCAATATAACCTTTCTGTAAGATTAAAAATACCACAAGACAAAAAACTCTACAAAATTTTATTTGCCTTGTTATTTGTTATTACTAAAAAATATAGGTTGAAAAACTCTCTTCCACCATAATCTACTAGGTTTAAGTTTGTCTCGGAAAGCACTATAAAATTCATATTCTTCTCTTTTCCCTGTTAAGGCATAATATTTTAACCTTACCTTTATCCCAGCATAAATATAAAAAATTTGGAAATCTCTAAATGGTAACGACTGTTCAAAAACTTCTCGCTTATATACAACTCTGTTAAAAAAGCCTGCTTTTATTATACTATAATTAAAGAATATCAAATATAATACAAATACAATCGTAAATAACTTAGTTTTATGTTGAATAAGTTTATTAATAACAAAAAATGTAGAAACTAAAATTAATATAAAAAACAAATATTCCTCAACTGGTCCATAATATCGTGGGACTAAGTTGAAATTAAAATTTTTACTAAAACTAAAAATTTTATTAAAAAAAGTTTTTATATCATAGACTTCTAACAAGTCTAAATATCCTGAAGTAGATAAAACAAACAAAATAAAACTCCAAACTGAACATATAGAAGTAATTACAACACCAAAAAATACACACTTTTTTTGTTGTAAAAAATTAAATAAAAAATATATCCCTAAACCTAAAATAAAAACTAAATCTGTATAATATCTTATACCGAAAGACGAACCACCACCAGGAGAAACTACTGTGGCTAAAATAAAAGTATCAATTATAAAAATTAAAATCGTACTTAATGAAACAACAAAATTTTCTTTTAAACCAAAAATTAACCCAATAAAAGATATAATTATTAGCGGTGTCCATAATAACACAGAATGATAACTTGAAAAAAGTATCTCATATAATGAAGAGAAAATGTATTTATTGAGTGATATAGTATATAATTTAATAGGTAATAATCTTGAAAACAATACTACTGAATTTATTAATTGAGGCGAAAAACCTATCAAAAATCCTACAACAAAAACACTACTATATAAAAAACTTTCCTTAAAATTTTTTCTTCTCATCAACTGCTGAATAATTTCAATACCTACACAAATACCAAGTATTATTCTTTGAACTCGTACTGCAGAAATTAATCCGAGTAATAACCCAAGCAATAGATATCTCTGATAGTAAGAACTATTTACTTTTTTTGATAATAGAAAGTATAAATATAAACTACAAAGACATGCAATAGTAGTATGTGGATTTTGTGGTATGCTATAAGAATAAAACAAAAGTGGTGTGCCTAACAATAAAGTTAAACAAATAAACAACGAAAATTTTTTAGAAAAATTTAATTTGTTAGTAAGAAACTTAAAAAATATAAATAAACTTCCAAAACCTAATATTGACGAATAAAAGTTGGTAAATACAATAGAAATACTCTCACTATCAAACAAATTTGACACTAAATATACAGGAAACCAAACTATACTACTACCAATTTCAAAATCATTCATTACAAACCCGTTTTTCGTAGTACCTACAACATTTGGTGTATAGGTTCTTATTATTTTATAAAAATCATAATTTTTATACTTAAAAATAGCTGGTAAAAAAGAATAATATCCTATACCGTCGGGAAAATGCCATAAAGAAGTCGGAAAATATACTAAAACAAAAACTGTTCCTACAACGAAAAATATATGAAATAGAATTTTTTGTGTAAATTGTTTTTTATGATAGGACTTTGTTTCAAACCTCATTTTTTGTATTATTTTTCAGGTTTTAATGTAGTGATGAGTGTTTTAATAACTTCTTCTGGAGGTAATTGATGAGCAATATAAACTATTTTTCCTTTAGTGTCAATAAGAAAATTTTGTGGTATTCCTCGGACATTGTAGAGTTGTGCAACTTTACCATCAGTATCTAATACAACAAAATACGTAATCTTATTTTTCTTTACAAATCGTGATACCACATTCTTATTTTCTAAAATATTTACTGCAACAATTTCTAAACCTTTGTCTTTATATTTAGTATACAACCTCTTTAATTGTGGTATTTCAGCAACACAGTACGGACACCAACTCGCCCAGAAATTAAGTAAGACAATTTTTTTGCCTACTATATCGCTAAGTTTAATTTTTTTTGATTCAATGGTTAATAATGAAAAATCTATATATTTATTTTCATTTTTAACCTCAGCAAATAGTGTTATACTTAACATAAAAAATAATAACAAAATTTTTAACTTGAAATTACTTATAGCTTTATTCATATAATTTTATTTTTCTGTAACATTTCTTTTACAGAATTCGCTATTGGTTGGTCTTTACTATTAGCAATTTTAATAAACAGCGACTTTATTTCAGGTAATGTTATAAAATTTCCCAGTGCCCAACAAGCAACCATCCTGAGTTCCATCGGTTGACCTTTTATTAACCCAAAAAATTTAGGTCTAGACATTAGAATCTTTCTTAACGGTTTTACTGCAATAACATTTTTCAATGTACCTAAAGCAACACATACGCGTTTTTTTATATCAATATTATCAGTTTTTAACAGTTTTATTAATTTAGGTACTGAAGAAGATATTTCTAAAGATGTTATAATGTCTACTATGTATTCTATAATTTGTAAATCATCACTGTCTAACAAACTTACTAGCCATTCTATATTATGTTCCGTTGGATATTTATAAACATAATTTATTATAGCAATCTTGTTAGCATATGTTGTATATGGAAATAACGATATAAAAGTTTCAGAAAAATCGTAATCCAGTTGATTTAAAATATCTATAATTTTATTAATTTCTCGAGAAGGAGTTTTAGGAGTAACCATCTTTTTTATAACTTCTGCTACTTTTTCTACACGGTCTTTTAAAATGTTTAGTATCATCTGTCTAACTTTAACATTTTCTGTTTTTATACTAGTAGAAACTAGAATTTCTATAGAATTGTCTCCAATGTAGTTTAAGAACCACAATATTGGTATTATATACTCTTCTTTTCCTGAAGCAAAATCTTCACCTAATATTTCTTTGGTAGAATTAAATACTTTGTTAAACATATCATAAATTAATTTTGACTTTTCAGAAGAGACTGAATATAATTCTAAAGCAAATTTTAACAATTGTTGTGCATAATCTATAAAAGTCTGGTAGTCTTTAGCTATAATCATAGAAACGAAACTGTCAAAAAATATCTCAATATACTGTTTAACTACAGTTTCGTCTTGTTCTTTAATTAATAGATTTATTATATTCCCCACTAACTTTCTTACAATTGCATCTTTTCCATATTTTACTATTTGTTTTGTTATAGTATTTAACGAAGAAGAAGCCAGCTGACGTAATTTTATCACAGGGTTTTGTAAATTTTCTACCATCATTGTTGTTATTTTTTCTATTTTGTCATCTAAACCTATAACACAAAGTTTATCTAGAGTATCGTTTAATGAAGTAATAAAAGATTCTTGTAAAAGTTTTACTGGTTCGTTACTGTTAAGCAATTCATCAAGTTCTGCAATCCACGATTTTTTTTGTTTTTTCTCTGTAACCCATTCAGGTAATACATCAATCAATCCTACTTTAAACAGTTCTTCAAAAATTTCTATAGGTATGAGTTTACTTACTGGAGAATTGATTACAAGCCTTATAAAATCTCTTAAATGAGAAAGTTTCTCAAGATATTCTATTTCAGAACTTACTTCGTTACGCAATCTTTTACACCACGTTATTATTTCATTAAAAGTTTCTTCAACTTTTTGTTTTGTAAGATTGTTAAACACTTGTTGTTTTAACCCTGATTGTTCAATTTTAGGAGGTAACGGTTGCGAAAATAAATCGCTAATTGTTTGTGCATCAAGAGAAGAAATGTATTTTACAATTTTTTCTTGTATTTGTTGTTTTGTTTCTTTATTAGTTACTTTATCCAGTTCTGTATATACATTGCTTAATATATTCATTAACTCAGACAAATTACTCGGTGCAACAGAAAGCTGGTTCAAAATAGATTTCACTACCGAATCAGATTTTGAAACAGTAATAAACTCTACTTCATCAATAGCAACATTCTGTATACCTTTTTCTTGAATAACTTGTTTTAATAATTCTTTAGTAGTCGTTTTTTGTTTCTTGGTAGACAACGCAATAAGAATTTCTTTCAATTCTTCTAATGTAATGTTTGGTCTAAAAGTTATACTTTTAATTCCTGCTTGGATAAAAATTTGAACTAATTGGTTCGCTGAAACAAGTGCCTCTCGACCACTGCACTCAATGGTGTTGACATATATTTTATTGTCTAATTCTGCAATAACAACTTCTGGCAAAAATGTGCATAATTGTTTTATTATAGAATAAAAGTCTGAAATAGGCTTCTCTACTAATGTGCTTGTGACAGGATACATTCTTATGTTTGTCAATGCTAATCGGAAAGATTTTATTAGAATTTCAATGTGTTGTTGATCTAATATTGTATTTGATGATGAATTATTGAAATTCATCTTAATCTACTGTACCTCCATTAGAAATTTGGCAGCTTCCTCTGGCGGTACACAGTTTATATAAAATCCTGTCCCCCATTCAAACCCACCTACTCCAGTAAGTTTTGGCATTATTTCCAAATGCCAATGATAATGTGGTAAATTATAACTTTTTAACGGTGAAGTATGTAATAGATAATTATACGGTGGGTTTGACAATGAAAAACAAATTTTTTTGTTTATAACTTTCATTATCTGTGTAAAATTTTTTAATTCATTTTCTTGAATATCTTCATACATTGGATCATGCCGTCTTGGCAATATCCACACTTCAAACGGAAATCTGCTTGCATAAGGACAAATTGCTACAAAATCTTCGTTTTCAAAAATTACACGTTTCATACAACTAAGTTCATAAGAAATTATATCACAAAATACACACCGTTCCTTATAATCAAAATATAATTTTGCTCCTTGAAGTTCTTGTTTTATTCTTATTGGTACCATTGGTAATGCAATAAGTTGGGAATGAGGATGTGACAACGTAGCACCTGCTATTGCACCACTGTTTTTAAAAATTAAAATATATTCAAACCTTATATCTCGTTTTAAATCAATTATACGGTCACGATATGCTCTAAAAATATCTATTGCATACTTGTCTTCTAATTGGTATAATTCTTTATCGTGATGTTCTGTTTCAATAATAACTTCATGCGCTCCAATACCACTCATTTTATCATATATCCCTTCTCCCGTCCTAACAACCTCTCCTTCAACACGTAATGCTGGATATTTGTTGGGTACTACACGAACCCACCAACCTGCTGTATCCTTTTGTGTCCCAGCACGACGATAAGAAATAATTTCCGGAGGAGTAAATTTTTCATTACCCCAACAAAACGGACATAAGTCTTTGTCGTCAGTTTGATGTTGTGATATTTTAAACTCTGAAGGACGTTTACTCCGTTCTGAAGAAATTATAACCCAACGTCCTATTACAGGATCTCGACGAAATTCTCTCATTTCAAGATTCTCCTTGTTGATTGTTTAGAATGTTTTTAATAATTTTTACACCAGAAATAACATTATCAAATTTTTCTTTAGGATGGATCTCTAGTATATAAATTTTATCATCAGAAAATTTTAAAAAATTTTCAAACTTAATAGTTCCACTACCTGGCGCAAAATGGTCTACTAATTTTCCATCGTCAACTTTTACATCATGGATATGGTATCCTTTAATAAACTCGCTATACTTATTAAAATACGCTTGGTGACCATCAACAAATCCTAATTTTGAAAGTATCTCAGCATGGCCAAAATCGTGCCAATAACGAACATATTTTGTTTTGTAGTAACTCAATATTTCTTCAACTTCTTCAAAATTTGGAATTTCATCAGCAGAAAATCTAGTCTCTATACCAACAACAACATTTTTCTTTTCAGCATACCAGACAATTCTGTCTAATGAATTAAGTAATAAAGAAAAATATTTCTTTTTGTTTTTCTGTCGCGTAATAAGAAGAGAATCTTTGTATTTTTTGTACAACTTTGAATTGACACCAAATTTACAAGCAAACTTATATAATTCCCAGCCAGTAGGTTCTGTAGGAATATTGCCGGTATGTAACACCACAACTTCTGCATTTAACCGTTGGGCAAAATCTATTGTTCTAAGTGTATATTTTATCGCAAGAGAACGTTCTTCTTCATCTTCCGAATTTAAATTGTAAACATTAAATCCCGTTTTACCTGAAGGAATATTTTCTACAGCAGGACAAAAATTGTGCATACTTAAAATTTTTATTGTTTTGTTATTTACATCCTTTTCAATATTTTCCATCCATGAAATTGGTATATCAACATTCAATTCTAAATTTTGCAAATTCAATTTTACTAAATTTTGTTTAATTTGTTCCCAACCATTATAATTAAAATTTTGTGAAACAAAATATATCGTAGAAATACCAAGTTTGTAATTCATACAATTTTATAAACTTTAAAATTTTTTGGTAAGTTTATTCTCTGCTTTCGCTATTATCTTTTTGTAATGAAGACGATTGTTCTGCCATATTTTGAGAAAACTCATTTTCATTAAAAACAGTCTGCTCTTTTTCTTCAACAGGAACCGTTTCTTGTTGTTCTATATTTTCTGTCAAAAACTGGTCTAACGGTGGTAAATCTGTCAACGAATTTAGACCAAAATATTTTAAAAACTCTTGTGTTGTCCCATATAATAATGGTCTGCCGGGTACTTCCTTTCTACCAACTATTTTTATTAATCTGCGTTCAAGTAATGTTTCAAGTACAGAAGTAGTGTCTACACCACGAATTTCTTCAATTTCTGCTTTAGTGATTGGTTGACGATACGCAATTATTGCTAAAGTTTCTATAGAAGCAGGAGATAATCGTAATAATACTCGTTCGCGATATAACCGACGAACATATTCACTATATTGAGGTTTGGTAGCGAACTGTACACCGCCAGCAATATCACGAATTTCTAACGCGGAGTTTTGAGCATATTCTGATTGCAACTCTTTTACTACTTCTGCAACTATCTGTGGAGTAACTTCTGGATCGTTGATAATTTCAACCAGTTTTTCTATGCTTAAAGGTTTATCTGTTATAAATAACAAAGTCTCAACAATACCTTTAATAAATTTTATATCCATATATAACCTCAAATAAATATCTATTCAGAAACTATAGATGTATCCCAATCTATCTTCAAAGGATAAATACGAATTTTACCAAAAGGTTCTTTCTGTCGTACAAAAACTTGTCTAGTCCTGATAAGTTCAAGTAAGGCAAGAAATAAAATAATAATTCCTTTCCTTGTTGACTCTTGTAAAATTATTTCTTCAAACAAAACATATTTTTTATCTTTACAATATTCCATTATCTGTCTCATTTTCTCTTCTATATGTATTTCTTCATATACAATTTCTTTATATTCCGCAGGCACTTTTTTGAGTATATCGTTTAACGCAGAAAGTAAATCAAAAATTGTCGCTTCTATATAATAATCATCTTCTGAAAATGTTGGTAATTTCCGATAATACACATTAATTTCTACCATTTCCCTCGGCCTAAAAAAATTTGTTACTACATTTTTATATTTCTGATATTCAATCAATCTATCCTGTAGCTGTTTTTTGAATTGTTCAATTTCTTCTTCAACTTCCTGGGAAGGTTTTGGCAACATACTTTTAGATTTTATTTCCATAAGTGTTGTTGCCATTACCAAAAACTCACCTGCTATTTCTAAATTTAATTCCTGCATCAAAGATAAATATTCAAGATACTGTTGAGTAATTAACGAAATTTGGATGTCATAAATATCAAGATTATTTTTTTTAATTAGATACAATAATAGATCTAAAGGTCCTTCAAAAATGTCTAATTTAACTTCATAACTTGTGTTCATAGATATTTTATTTAGATACAAGACCTACAAGATGTTTCACTTCAGCAATAGTTTTTTTAGCAACTTCGCTTGCATTATTTTTGCCTTGTAACAATGTTTCTTTTATTTGTTCAATAGTTACATTTTTTCTTTTGTCTCGTATAGGAGCCAATATTTGTTCCAAAATTTTGTATAAACTTTCTTTATCCTCTACACAACCTAACTTTCCTGCTTTACATAATTGTTCAATTTCTTTATATTTGGGATTAAAGACCTTATGAAATGCAAAAACAACACAATTCGTAACATCACCAGGATCGTTCTTATGAATTTTTTTAGGGTCAGTAAACATTTTATTAACTTTTAGTTTAATTTCTGTAGTTTCATCAGATAGAAAAATACAATTGTTATACGACTTTGACATTTTCCGTCCATCTATGCCTGGCAAATATGGCGATTCTGTAAGTAATGCTTCAGGTTCAGGAAAGTAATTTCCATACAACATATTAAATTTCCGTGCAATTTCACGAGTGAGTTCTATGTGAGGTAATTGATCTTTCCCAACAGGAACTTTACTAGATTTATATAACAAAATATCTGCTGCCTGTAATACAGGATAACCTAAAAATCCATAAGTTTTTATATCTTTAGAAGATAATTCTCTAAGTTGTTCTTTATATGTAGGACAACTATATAACCATCCCAAAGGAACTAACATTGAAAATATCAAGTGTAATTCTGAATGTTCAGGAACATCAGACTGACAAAAAATTGTTGCTTTTTTAGGATCTATACCACAGGCAAGTAAATCACGAACAAGTTCATAAGAAAAATTTTTTATTTCATTAGAGTTTTTATACTCGGTAGTTAATGCATGAAGGTCTGCTACCATAAAAAAACATCTATAAGTGTCCTGCAACTTTACCCAGTTGGAAATTGCACCTACATAATGGCCTATGTGCAACTTTCCCGTAGGACGCATACCTGACAAAATTGTTTCTTTCATAGACAATTCATTGTAAAAAATGTGTTAGATAATGTTAACCGAAGATGTAAGAAACAAATTTGTTAAAAAACTTACTATAGGAGACAATAACTTCCACAAAATACCTGTATAAAGTAAAAAGATTATTATAAAAAACCCATAGCGTTCAAATATTGTATTGTAATAATATCCCCACCGATATGGCAACAATCCGGTTACAACACGACTACCATCAAGTGGAGGTATTGGGGTCAAATTAAATACTGCTAAAACAACATTTATAACAATTGCTGTTTCAAACAATGTTTCACTACCAACAAAATATAAATTTAATACTTTGGTTAAATAAAAAGTTAAAGAAAACATCCCTGCCAACAATATATTTGCTAAAGGACCTGATAAACCCACAAACATAATTTCTTTTTTTGTCATCAATGCCATGTTTACAGGAACAGGTTTTGCCCAGCCAAATAAAGGAACCCCACTTAACATAGAAAATATAGGCAAAATCACCGTACCAAATAGGTCAATATGGGCTAAAGGATTCAAAGTCAATCTACCTAAAATTTTTGCAGTATTATCTCCAAACCGTTCTGCCATTTTGCCATGAGAATATTCATGCACTGTTATCGCAAATAATAATACTGGATAATGTACAAATAATCTGATTAAGAATTCGTTAGCCATAAGTTTTATTTACCTTTTTTAGAATTTAATCTCAATAATTGTAAAACAAAATTTTTTGCTTGTTGTCTTGTTGTTAATTTACCTTTTATTTGAAGTTTACGAATTTGAGTTAATATGTTGCCAAGTTGCTGATTTTTACTTACACCTAATTTTATTAAATCTGTTGCAGTTAATAACGGTACAAAAATTTTTTTATTGAAGATTTTTATATATACCTTTAACCATACCGGATATTGTTTAACAGAAGTTTCACCATTTAAAATTTTTATCCCGTTATATATTGCTTCTCTATCTTTGCGTGGAATGTTAAGTTTTATCATCTGTGTTTTATAAACTGACAAATCACTTTTATGCTGTAAAAATTTTTTATCCATTTGTTGTAGTAAAAAAAGTAACCTTATATAAAATATCTCATCATTATCTAATATACAAGCATATTTTTTTTCTATTTCTAACTTATTTGAATATTTTGCAAATGTTTTTACAAATTCTGCAACAAAATTATAAAATTTTGATATATGATATTTTTTAAACATTATCACTATTTTAGGTAAATTTCGTCCTTTTTTTAGAATATTAGTTAATTCATTGGCCAACCTAACTTGCGATACATTATTTATTACATTTAACCTCACTGCAGAATGAATCAATTTAGACGTTTCTTGTTCTATCTCAAAATTTAATTTTGCTGAAAGATATATAGCTCTTATTATTCTTGTAGGGTCATCTAAGAAACTTCTTTTATGTAATACTCTAATTTTTTTGTCAATTATATCTTTTATTCCTTCATAAGGATCATAAAAAAAATATTTCTCAAGTTCATAACTATATTTTAATGCAACAGAATTTATAGTAAAATCTCGTCGTGAAATGTCAGTATTTATATCTCCCATAGAAACTTTAGGTAATGCACCAAACTTTTCATATTTTTCTTTTCGCACTACAGAAATATCAATCCTTCTATATTTTGGAGATGTTATGATTACACTTGAGTTCAAAAAAGATGGATTCCTTTTTATTACAACATTTCCTCGTTTAAACACTTGTGTTTTTGTAAACATACAAAGAAGTATATCTATTTTATCTTCCTCAAGAACTATATCAATATCATTAGAAGAAAAGAATTTTTCAGTAGTAGTTAATTGAATTATAGCATCTCTTATACTACCACCAATAAAATAAAAATTGCATCGTTGTTGTTTTAAAATTTTTAGAATTGTGTCTATATATTCATAATAATCTAACTTTTTTATTAACTCTATAACTTTGTCTGATAAATATTTCTTATTCATAAAATAGTCTTTTTTTTACAACTCTAAAAATTTTATTGATTTATCCTCTTGATTAATTTCATATTTTAATATTTCAGGCAGAAAACAATTTTTACATATACCTCTATTAGGTTCACAAAAATCTTTATATATCTGTAGTAAGCCTTGAATAAAAATGTTTTTTGACAAAAAATATTTTCTATATTCTGGATAAAGTATAATAGATGAGAGAAATTTTTCTGCAATACTGTTTTTCTCTTTTATATCTAGTAAAGTATATATTTTTATTACTTTTTTATATAACTGTTCATCTTTAGTTTGTTTTGATTTATAAACAAGATATGGGAATATAACATTTGCTAACAATGAACTAACTTTTTCCATACCCCAAAGAGGATATTCGCGAGAAAATTCTTTCCCGCCAAACCTGCAATGTTTAGCAAAATAACCTTCTGGCGGCTGGTATAAAAAATTTTTTATATGAACTAGAATATCTTTTTCATCTTTGAGTTTAATTAATCCTAACAAAAGTTTTTGTAGTTCAACATTAATAATTTTAGAAACAAACATTGACAATGCAGCAATTCTACGTTCAGGATAGTTTACAGGACGAGTCTTGTAATATCTCCATCTTGACGAATCTATTGTTTTTTTAAAATATTTTTTTATCTCTTTTTCCCACAATGTTTTAAGACTAATATAATATTGTGGTAAATGTTCTAAAACATCTTTTCTATTTAACAATCCACTAACACAAAAAAATATCGTATCAACAATAATTTTTTGTTCTTTAAGTCTGTATCGTTTAACAATTTTTCTAATTTTCTTTATAGGTGCAATTTTTGATATCAACAAAAAATTATCTCTATTGTTTGAATATCCAAATGTTTCACAGATACGTTCATATAACATCTGTTCTTCTTTTGTTTTAGTTTTGAACCAACAAAAAAATTGTTCTGATTTAATATTCAACCTAGCTTCAGCTGCAGATAAAATCAGTTGTTCTAACAAATTATAATCTTTAATTTGTATAGATTTACCACAGAGACTTTCTTTAGAAGAATAAAATAACTCGCTGTCTTCTTCAAAAAATTCTGGATTAATTCTATCTTTTAAACATAGTTCAATAATATCTTCTTTTACTGGAGTTCTAGTATCGTTATTGTAAAACACATGGAGTATAACATTTTTATATAGAGAATTCTTATGGTGTTTATGTTTAAACCAGTCTGATCTGTTTTTATGGACTTCTACGTCACCACTATACTCTTTACCATCAACTATTATCTTAGCATTGACAAAATCTGGAACAGAAACAGTATTATACTCTCCAACAGAAACAATAATTACTTTTCTTCCATCAACAGAAGTTAAATTACGTCTATCAAATAGAGATTTATACCATATTTCTGCAATTGTTTGTTCCTTAAGTGAATATTCTGATATATTTTCTTTTACTCTATCTGGTTTTATCTTTTTATATTTTTCCCTTAGTTGAAGATATACTTCTTTATCCATAAATTTATATTATTTTGATATTTCTGATTTATACTTCATATAGTTTTCTAATGAATTGATAATTTCTATTGTTTCTTTATCTTGAGGGTTTAATATATGTACTATTTTATATTCTTCTAAAGCCTCTCTTATGTTTTTTAAATCAGCAAACATTTCTGCAACAAGTTTTCTTATTTCATAATTAAATGGGTTAATTTCTAAAATTGTGTTATAGAACTCTTTGGCTTTTTCATACATCCCTGTTTCATAATATAATTTTATTAATAACTCATAGCCAGTAACATAATTGGGGTTGGCTTTTATACATTTTAACAAAATATTTTCTGACTCCTCATACTTATTTTGTAACATAAGATATCTTGCTGTTTTCACCATTAACAATGGATTATACGGTTCTATTTCTAACGCTTTATAACATTGATGTAATGCCATTTTATAATTTTTTTTCAATGCATATTTTTCAGATAAATCTATATATCCTTTTATAGTTAATCCAATAAGATTAGCTTCATCTTCCTTTTGAACAATTTTTATATCAGGTTTTGCTCCAGGAAATTGATTTACTATACTTTCTTTTTCATCAATAAAATCCAACCATGAAGAATATAAAATTTCAAATTCTGAATTATAAATTTTTTTATAATTTTCTTTGTCATCTTTGTTATATTTGAAACTCGTAATAAATTTTATTAACTTCTCTTCTCCAAAAGTTTTTATCAAATAGTCTATAAAAGTTGCAAGTTGTACAAAAGCTTGCTCAACTTGTTCTTGAGAATCAAGATATACTAATGAACCTCGTAAGTTATGAAAAGGTATTATAGAAGAGTTTTTTTTAGCATTAACTAACAAACTCAAATTACCTGCAGTAAAACATAAAGGATATGTAGACCTGTATAAAGTATCAAAATATCTTGCTATCCCTTCATGAAGATATAAAGGTAAATTAAATTCTGTAATTCTGTTTAAGATAAAATGTATATACTCATGTGCTAAAGTGTCAATCCAACGATATCCTAAAGGCAAATTTTCTGGCGATAAAATCATTATACGATTAAATTTACAAATGCCAACTACACCAACCTTCTCAACAATCTTTTCCCCAAGTGTAGAACAAAACATAAATTCTGTCTTCGTGTTATATACCTCAATGCGAACTTTAGTATCTAACACATAGTCTAAAAGTTTACTATATTTCTTATATATTTGTTCCATTTTTGACAATAAAATATCTTTTAGGATAATGTCTTTACCTTTAAGAAATACAACAAAATGTTCTGATTCAAACTTATTGTAGGTAGAAATAATTTTATTTAATTTAGATATATATTCACGATAAAATTTTATTTCTTCTTCATCAATTTTTGTGGTAGTAGAAATTTTATTTATAAATTTTTCTGCTTGTTCATAGTCGCCTGTAAATAAATAATAGAGTGCAGTAAGATAATATTTTACTTCTGGCTCTTCTATATTTTTTATTTTTTCTTCAACAACAGAAAATTTTCCTGATTCAAGTAAAGATATTACAGTATTTATTTCGTTTTTAATTTCACCAGCAACAATATTATAAACCCATAAATATAGAAATAAAAAAATAATTTTATATATTGAGCTCATTTTAACAGTTCCTTATAATACCGTTGGATTATTTTATTATATTCTATAGGATATTTTTCACTTAACGATCTTATTATATCTTCTCGTAGTTCTTTTGGTGGAATATAATCTTTAACTGAAGGCAACTTTACTCGACTGAACAAAACGCCGTATTGGCCAGATGGTAATGATTTATATTGTATTTTGCTACCCATCGGTTTGCCTAACAATTGTTCCATTTGTTGTAACTGTTGAGTTATATCAGAAAACTTATTACGTAATTCTGAAAGTAAGTTTATAGCTGTATTTTCGTTTTCTAATGCCAAATCAAAATCTTGGTTCTCTAAAGAAATTATCGTTTGATCCATTTTATTATTTGCTGTTTTAACATTAAATAAATCTTGTGTGGTTATCATAAAACTTTTTTTACCAAAATTTTTTAGTTCTAAATAAAATTTCTGTGTTGCTTTAGAAACTTTTTGTTGTTCAAGAATAAGATTGTTGTTTTGGTTGACAGCTTCTGGAGATAATTTGATCTTTGGTTCAAAGTCAAATTTATCGTATAATTTTTTCATCAAGTTTAATATTTCTTCTGTCTCTTTTATTATTATAGAATAAAGTTGTTTATCTAATAGCGAAACGATATTATAGTTCATCTCCCAAAGTTGTATTGCTTCTTTTAACCACACTTTTGTTTGAATTAATTTTTTCTTATGTATTTCTGAAGAAATATCTGATAGTTTTTTTAACACCTGTTGGCTTGTTGATAGATACTGTGGATAATTATTTATTTTTTTCAATTCCTCTATAGAATTGACATAATTTATTTTTGAAATTATTATGTTAATATCTTTTATCAATTCTGACAATATAGATTCTTGTTTCTTTAATAATTCGTTAAGTTTGTAATCAAACAAATTTTTAGTTTTTGAATAAATGTCTTCTTCTGATTTAATTAAATTATCAAGGTCGGACATTAACCTTTCAAGTTCTTTTTTTAAACTACTACTAGTTGAAGATAGTATATCAGAATTTGCTTGTTCAAGAATATTCATTATACTTTCTAACTGAGTTAACATTTGTTGTGCATATTTTAATGCAGAATGTATATCTCCCATAGATATTGCAGAATATAATTTTTGTAACATTTCTTGTGGAGAAACTAAATCTATATTTTTTACATCTCTACGATTAATAAATTCCTCAGGTAAAGATTGTGGCTGGTTTTGTAACATATTCGCTATTTTTTTTAGTTTTTCTTCAATCTCTGAAAGTAAATTATTTAATTTTGTCAGTTGTTCTGAAGAAATTTTTGTATCAGTATTTTTAAGTTCATTGATCAATTGCTCTAATGAAGTATATGTCTCATTTGCAATATTTGCAATATTTTCCATATTCTGTTTTTTCATAATTTGTGTAGTTAAAGAGCATAATCGTTCTAAAGTATCAACAATTTCCTGTTGTATAGTTTGTGCTTTATTAATATCTTTATTTCTTAATCTATCTATTAACATAGGATTACTATATTGTGAAATATTTTCCATATTTGTTAAAAAACTTTTAAACTCTATATATGTATCTACTGAAGTGTAAGGGTCATAAGCCATCTGTGATAAGATATCGTTCATTTGATTAGTGAACTGTTCAAACTCTTTGTTCAACAACTGTTTTTTGTTTATCAGTTTATCTATTTCAGAGATATCTATTGTGGTAGTGGTTAATCTATCCAACTGTTCTTTAAATTCAATTTCTCGTGATAAATAATCTAACATTTTATCTATAACTTCGTTAACTTGTCTTTCAATCATTTGATGTTGTTTTTCAAAACTAAAAATTTCAATTTTATGTTTCACACTAATGTTTGACTTAGGACCTGAAACTGTGTCGTTATCATAAACAGTTAAATAGTAAATAATTACATCACCAAAATTTAAGGGTAAATTTGATAAATCAAATGTATATTCATCTATAATTTCGCAAATATTAGAGCTATATTTTTTTATACAAACTTGTTTATTATACTTTTTATTCTCTATGTAATAATTCAAATTTATTTGTGAGATCCCAATATCATCTTTTGCAGAGTAAATTAATGTAATTTTACTATTCTGAGCTACTATAATTTCATCTTCAGGGGAAATAATTTTTATTTCAGGATGTTGGTCTTTTATAACATTAATTCTATATTTTACAACATCTATATTTTTTAAATTTTCCGTATCTAAAATATCAAACCATATATCCATATTTTCTATAGCGACGAATTCACCAGAAAACATATTTTTGTTTTTTACATTTATTTTTATTTCTTGTCCTTTTGAAGTTATCAATTTTATCTTTGCAATTTCTTTATTAGTTTCGCCATCAAATTTTATTTTACTACCAAATAAATATTTAACCTCATTAAAACTTTGTAGTTCTATTGGTTTTAAAGAAGTATATTTCGGTGGTTCTACCCAAATTGAAAGTTTGGATACTGCAGGATAAACGATAGGTTCTATTACATACACTTTTGAACTTATCCCGCGAAAATGTATCTTATAAAATATTTTGTTCTCCACATTTTCAATTTTATATATATAAATTTTTCTATTAGAAATAATTTCATACTTCGTAAAATTTACCCTTATCCATTGATGAGTACCGTAAAATTTCAAATATAATATTGGAATATAAAACTCATAAAGTTTATCAACGAGAACTTTTATTTCACAACTTTTCCCTAGTGGAACTTTTATATTTTTAGGATAGATCGTTAAACCCAAAATTTCAGGTTTACGAGTAAAAAGTATTTTGTATACGCTCTCTTTAAGAATAAAAGGTGGAAATGCGTAAAGAGTAATTATTAACAATATTAAAACAACGTTAATAGGTACAACTTTTAATACTTTATTTAAGCCAACAATTTTTTTTAAATCTAAAGTGGACAATTTTGAAATTATGTTTTCTATATACTTTTCTGCTAATTCTTTAGAAAAGTTTATATCTTTATATTCAAGTTTTTGTTCTAACTCTGCTGAAGTTATTATACTGTCTTTGGTATCTAACAATGGATATTTATTTAATTCATTTTGTAAATATTGTTTAGGATTTTTGTATAGATTGATAAGTTGTAATACTAAATTTATAAAAAAAATTGTTATTAAAGCGAGAATAAAAAACCAGTATATATGAAATACGATTATCGGCAAAGGGAAAATTTCGTCAACCAACGCACTTAGAATAAAACATCCTACTATAGTATTCAGTGTGGTTACTGTATAGCGAACAATTAAAAATGTTGTTCTATATAATTTTGCTTTTTTTATATACTCGTTAACATTCATATAAATTTATTCTACAGATTTACAAGTTATAAATAAATCTGGCAATATTTATTGCAGAATCTTTTTTAACATATTTTTCTATATTATGGGCATACTTTTCTAAATCTATTTGTTTAGTAATTATTTGGTTTAAGATTGAATAAACCTCTTCTTTTTCTTCAGCATAAAAGCCTAATTGATATTTTTTTATTATAAATACATTTCCTTGTTCTTGGCCGGGGACAAATGTCGGTATTAAAACCGGTTTAAATGCGTTCAACGACTCAGAAACTATTGCTCCACCTCCTTTACAAATTACCAAATCACTGACACGAATAAAATCAGCCATACGGTCCGTCCAACCAATTATCACAGTAGGAATTTTATAATGTTTAGCCAACAATTTCTTGTAGATTTGTTCATATTTACCAGTAATTATTATCAATTGAAAACCGTTTTCTTGCATTCTTAAGTAATCTATAATATCTAAGAAACGTTGCAACGCTCCAAGACCTATTGTTACTAAAATAGTAGTAAGATTTTCTTTTAACCCTAACTCAGATATTATTTTTCTTTTATCAATTTTTTGAGATAATTCAACTGTCACAGGAAAACCTGTAACTTTTATATTTTTGATACCCATATTAACCACAACTTGTTTTGTATCTTCATCAATTACAAAGTAATAATCTACAGCTTTACTTATCCAGGATTTGTGTATCATAAAAGAATCTGTAATTACGCAGATATACTTCAAAGTTTTCTTAATAGAAAAAATATTATTTTTTTCTTTCTTATGTTTCTCAATTATAAAATTCCAATACATATGGGTTGATATAATTACGTCTGGATTATATTCTAAAAATATCTTTTTCATTTTGTGATAATTTTTTATTAAAATCGTCCATTTCAATATAGCAACAGCAAATTTATTATTTGTTAAATGGAAAAAAACATCCCACAGGTTCGGTTTTTCCATAGAGAAATTATATATCTTTTGAAATAATGTTAACTTTTCAGGTTTCTTATCAAGATATAAAAAATCCACAATTTTTGTCTCTACATCTGAATATAACTGTTTCAATGCTTTATCTATAGATTTTGCAGCAGAGATATGTCCTGTACCATAACTCGCTGTTAAAATTAAAACTTTTTTTGTCATATTTTGTACACCTCCATTTTTTTGAAAAAAGTTACGTTTTTATAATTCATTTATAATTTCTTTAATTTTTTTGATTACTTGAGGTTTATCTGTTAAATCGTAAACAAAAATAGATTCTGCAATAACTTTTAGAGGTTGATATTTTTTTATAAACGAGAAAACATTTTTGTCTCTATAATATGTTGCTTGCAAGTTTGTTACAGAAATAGCAAACAATATTTTTTCGTCAGGCAAGAATTCAATTTTATCTCCTGGACGTTCCTTGTAGTCTAAATTACTGATAAATCCTACAGGTCTGTATCTTATTCCATAATAATGTGGGTCGCCAACACCAAAGTATGAAAAATAAATCCCGTAGAACGGGTTATCCTTGTATTGTGAAAAAAAATTTTTGTTCAACCAAATACCTAACTGTTTCAACCCTTGTCCCCAGTCAATATTTGAATCAGTAAGATATTTATATCCATTTTTTGCACCACCAAACAGTTCGTTACAATAACTCAAATGCCACGGATGAAGTTTTATACAGGGATAAATATATGAACCTATCGCAATACATAAAATAATACTTTTTTTAAAAACATTTTTGTCAGATATAATATAATCTATCACATCGCCAGATAAAACAAAAAGGAACGGATATATTGGCAGGATATGTCTTAACCCTAACTGAATTCTTGATACTGATGCTGAAATAAAATATACAATTGTTGCGGTAATCAACACTGTGTTTGTAACAACATCTTTTTTTCTATAAAAAAATGGTAGTAATAACAAAATTACCAAAAATAATATTGGAGTTTTTATTAAAAAAACAACAAGAAAATAATAAATGAACCCTGTAGTAGAATAGTTTCCACAAAGAAACACGGACCTACCTCGTTGCATTTCTTTCATTATATGTTTTATCCCGTCAATATACAACCCTAAATCAAATTTGTAAATAACTGATATAGTAAAAATTGTCATAACACCTAACACAACAAAATGGAAACCTAAATTTTTTATATTTATTTTTTTACGAACTAAAAAATATATTAAAAAGTATACTGGAAAAATTATTACAGCAGAAAATTTACTTCCTAATGCGAGACCTGAAAAAATACCGCATAAAATTGTGTCTGTAAAATTTCCTTTCTTAAGCATTAAACAAAAATAATACATACTTAAAAAATAAAAAAAACTTAATCCAACATCGGTTGTAACCAATATACCGTGAGCAATAAAATTTGATGAAAAAACATAGAATAACAAAATTATAACAGCTGTTGTTCTTCCGTATATTTGCTTACTCCAAAAATATATCGTATAACCAAGTAAACACGAAATAACCAACATCATCAACCGAGCAGAATTCAACATTTTTTCAGCATCAACAATGTTATGATAAAAAAATATATCTGCAAAAGAATACTGTTTATGGCTAACATATGTCGGATGATTTATAGGCAATATTGGTTTCATAAATAACAACGGTATACTGGCAAAAAGTTTTATCACAGGCGGATGGTCGTAAATGTTAAGAAAATATCCTCCTGTCTTCCAATAAGAATATCCACTAACAAGATGGACATGTTCGTCATAAGTTGGTGAATAATGTTTTATTGTATCAATACCCAATAAAAAATGTATTGTTATAAGCACAACAACTAAACCATAATACGACAAAATCTTCTTCATTGAAGTTTTTCAAGATAAAATTTTGCTAACGAATGGTTAGGATTTATTTTTAAAGTTTGGTTAAAATAATATCTTACTTTTTCCCAATCTTTTTTATGCCAGTATACAACACCTAAATTATAATATGCATCAGCAAAATTAGGGTTGTGTCCCAAAGCAGAATTATAACATTCAACAGAAAAATCAAGTTTACCTAATCTTTCTGATACTACTCCTAAGTGTAAATATGCATTCGCTGTTTGTTCTTTATAATTTTTTATTACATCGGGTAATGCATTATACTTCTGAGCCAATAAAAGATAGTTTTCATACTTTCTTACTGCATATGTATAAAACTTTTCTGCAAGATTGTAGTTTTTCATACTGAAATATACATATCCTAAATCAAAATAGTTGACTGGAAAATCTGGATTCATTAGTATTGATGATTTATATTCTTTAATACACGAAACAAAATTCTGTTGGTTTCTTAAATAATCTCCGGTGATACTATGTGCTTTGCTGTATTCTTCTACAATATCAGAAGAAAAAAATTCTTTGTCTAAATCGTAAAGATATTCATTTCTATAAATATAAATTTCCTCTTGTAAAACCTCTGAAAGTATTTTGTAGTTATGTTTTGTGGAGGGATATTCTTCTAAACTACATATCTCGGAACATAACCCTACAGGAAAAAGTTTATAATTTTTAAGTTGACCAAACTCTACATTGTGGGTAACGAATATCTTATTACTAATCTTCTTATTTTCTGAAATAAACTTATCCCAACCTAAGTTATCATCCAAACGGCAAAAAAATATCTGTTTAGTCGCACCTATTTCTGAAAGATATCTCTGAAACATAGACACATACCATTCTGCTCCTGCAAGACCAGATGCTATAACATAAACTTTCGGCCTAAATTTTTCTATATATTTTCTATACCAACAAGAAAATAATTGAACATCTTCTTTTATAAGCACTAAACTATCATCTGGAACACTTCTAAATAAATTTGTTGTATAGTCATATGCATAAAAATGGTTCCTCTTATTTAATTTGTAGATGTTATTTTTTAGGTTATACATTATACACAATACCATAACTAATATTAAAACAAATTTTATGTAAAATTTAGACAAAAATTTTTTTGTAATCTCAAGAATACCATAAAATAACCATAGAAATATTATCAAATTTGGGAGTAAAAAATGTGCTTCTAAAATTGCCATTGCATGGGGATTTGGTGGCATGTTGGCTTTGTAAATGAACCATACACAACTTATCAACCAGCATAATAATGTAATAACAAAAAATACAAAATTTTGTTTTACTAAATTTTTGCTTCCTAATAAAACTATTATCAAGCCAAAAATAGTGATATTTTCAATTATATGTTTGAAATATAATTTTATTCCTGCTAAAAAGTTTTCTGCTGGACGATAACTCAAAGATAACATATCCAATGTAGAACCATGTGTTTTTCTTGTCAATGAACTCCAGAAACGAGAAAGTTCTGCAGGATGATTCCAGTCTAACAACGGTTTTTGTGAAGAACGTAATGGAAGATATAAATACACTGTCAAACCTAAAAAAATCACAAAACATAAAAATATGAGTTCTTTAATCTTATAACGAGATTTTTTTATGTAATCCCAAAATACAAAAAATATTATTGGAAAAAATAATATTAAATCCAACCTATTCCCTAACCCTAAACCAAAAATAAAAAATAAGATGTAAACTAATTTTTTCTCTGTCTCAAAAAAATATCTATATGCTAATATCAAAACAACTATTCCAAATAGGACATTAAAAGTATACATTTCTGAAACTAAAGATAAATACCACTGTAGATAACCAAAAGCAAATATTAATACAAAAAAGTATATAATTATATTGTCGATTAACGAAATCGTAACCATAGAGATACTCTTTCGCTGTATTTTACGACACAGATAAAAAAGTAACATTCCAGTTAATGCAGAGACTATTGCTGAAAAAATGTTAAACCTGTAGGCAAGATTTCCTAAAGGTAGGATTTTCCAAAATATGTTTATCAGCAAAGTGTATAATGGATAACCTGGAGGATGCGCTATACCTAAAAGTTTACCAACACAACACATCTCAGCTGAATCACGGTACGCTGCTATTGTTGGGAAAATTGTCCATAAATATACTATAAAGATGTTCAAGAACACAATTAAATATATCATTGGAATTAAATTTTTTGTTTTAACACTACCAAATACTTTTTTGCTTCAACATTTTGTGGGTTCAGTTGAACAACTTTTGTAAACATTTTTATTGCATCTTTGTAACGTCCTATTTTCCAGTATACTACTGCAAGGTTATAATATGCTTTTTCAAACTCGGGATCTAATTCTAAAACTTTTTTATACCATTTCTCTGCTTCATAAAATTCACCTTGATTTTCATAAACTACACCTATATTATTCATAATTTCTTTAGCATTTTCTTTATCCATTGGATATTTTAACAATTTAATATATTCTTCTTGTGCACTTTTTAGTTCACCAATTGAAAAAAAATAATATGGTATGTAAAGCATATATTTTATATCTTTAGTAATTAAAAACAATTCAAAAAATTTATCTTTTGCTTTGAAAACAAATTCTCTTTGTTGCTGTGCTAACTCAAGGAAATACTGTGCTAAAGAATTTAGATATGTCAAATACAATCCTAAAACTCGTGGTTGTAGTATATTCATTTCACGAAATACAAAATACTCATCATAAATCTTTTCTTTCCTCTGGTTTGTACTATACAAAAGACCAAACTTGTATTTTTTTATTCCTGTTTGTTCTGGAAGAAGTGTATTATAAAACACCGGTTTAGTTACAGAATTTATTATTTTAGTTTCTACTGCAGTTCTTATTTCCAACCTTGGTTTACCCCAGATACGATAATATTCTACACCATAAATACTACGTGAAACTGAAGCGTTGCAGTCAATAAATTCTACATCTTTCCTTAAGCCTAAAATTCTTTGAAAATAAGCGAACCCGAACTCTGACTCGTCTGCTTTGTCTGAAAACACTAGACTATTATAAGGAATATTTCTAAAGAAATTTGAAATATAATCATACAAAAAAAAGTCGTTCCTGCTAAAATTGGTTAAAAAATTCATTACTACAAAATAAGATAAAAAACACATAATAGAATAATTTATCAATTTTCTGTTAGCAATCTCATACAATGAAACTGTAATGAACATTACCACAAAAATTGTAGACGAAAATATCAACCGTTCTAAAATGTAAACTGTATGTGGTGTAGGAACATTTAATCCTGAAATTGTAATTATCCACGGACCTAAAAAATATGTCGCTGTTAAACAAAACAATTTTGTTTCTAAAAATTTTACTTTTTTGTTCACAAATTGAAAAAGCAACAACACTACTCCCACAAGAAAAAAAATAGTGACATACCAACCTAAAATGTAAAAAAACAGTTTTATCCCATAGAGAAATTTTAAAAAGGTTATGCTTAACTTCCCACCCTGTGCTAAACTAAATGTACCATACCGACCACGAGTAAACAGAAAAATAAACCTGTCAAAAGTTTCAGGGTCTTCCCAATCATAAAGAGGTTGTTGAAGTGACCTTAACGGGACATATAAATATATACTCAATCCTAACAGAAAAAATATCACACCAAAAAGTATCGTATTAAATGTTTTATGTCTATATTGTAAACGTATATAACTAAAAATCTTACCTTTTATTAAAAACCACAGAATAACTGCTGGAATAAAAAATATTATAATATGTTGATTCCCTAACCCCAACCCTAATAAAAACATTACGATATAAAACTTTTTTTCAACAGAAAATTTTGAGACTTCTAAAAAATAAGTCAGTATTGCAATAATAAAATTATTTAATGCAAACACTTCGCTAATCTGGTTTTGTTTTACCACAGTATCAATAGAAAAGAATAATACAATTCCTATAATTCCCAAGATGCGATTTTGTGTGATATGAATAATTATCTTCCATATTATGTAGATACTTAAATATCCCAATATTGCAGATGTTATATTTAATCTATACCCTTTTTCAGCAAACGGTATGATTACAGAAAATATTTTATACACATTACAGAACAACGGATACCCAGGCGAATGTGCAATCCCATAATTTACTGCTGCGCCGGCAAGTTCTGCAGTATCACCAACACCTACTGTCGGCGCAATAAGAAAAATGTTAGTTATAAATGCAATTAACAATATTACACTTTCAATTTTCATTTATTTAACTTATTTTTCTCAATTTCGGCTTTTAATAAAAAATTTTTTACTTCTTTATTATCTGGCTGTAACTGTAATACTTTGTTAAAATATTTTATTACATTATCCCAATCATTTTTTTTCCAGTAGAGCACTGCTAAATTATAATATGTATTTGGATTTGTTGGATCAATTTTAGATGCTGTATTATAAGTTTGTTCTGCTAAATCTAGCTTCCCTAACCGTTCATATGTTACACCTAAGTTAAGTAATGCGTAAATATCTTTAGGGTTGATATAAATTAAAAATTTATAAATTTTTTCTGTTATGTTATAATCACCTTCGTTGAACATTTTATATCCAAGATTATGCAATTCTATACTAACATTATTTTTTAACCAATCCACTTCTGGCCATCTGAGGTATGTGTATTTTAACAAATCAATTTTGGTCTGTATAGGTTCAATATTTGTAGCTTCAATAAAATCATATATAGGACAAAGAGCTTTGCTACGGTAGTCGTCATATTCTTGATATACACTTCTTAACGAATAAAACTCAAAACTGTAGTGAGGAAATATTTTTTCACGTGTATCTTTTGGCACAGCTTTGTACAACGCTCCAACAGGAAAAAGAGTTGCTTTTGGTAAAATATTTTTGTTAAAAGTAGAATAATAAACTGTCCTGCGCGATAAGAAACTTGATTCTATTTGTTGTCTTCTGATTTCTTTTTCTTCCTTAGTGAGTTGTCTAAAATCTTCCCCATAAATATTTTTAAACACTACACCACCACGATCGTGTAAACTAATATCTTTTCGTCGTCCTTCAGCAAATTGTAAATATGCTAAGGTATAAAAAGTATCATCTCCACCATCCATAAACAATATCCCATTAGGAACTATGGTTCGTAAAATGTTCATTCCATAATCATAGTTTAAGTAATAACTTCTTAAATTGCAAAAGGGATAATTTTTTGTTATATTCCACACAAAACACAATAGCAAAACTATAGTTAAAAAAACTTTTCTTAATTTAGTAGAAAAAAAATTTTTTTTAGAAGTTATAAATAACAACGTAAAAATACATACTATCGTATTGGGGAAGATATAAAACCGTTCCAAAATTCCATCGTGAATAGGTTCAAAAGGAAGATTACTTAAAATAAAAAAACCAATCCCGCAAAGAAATAATGTTGTACTTAAGGCAAAACATTTATTTTTATCTTCATTATAAACTATAACTATTCCTAAAATACATAGAATCACAATAGCTAAAGGAATATCATTTAAGGTATGTTTTATATATCGTTTTACTTGTTGAACTATATTAACAAAATTTCGTGGCAAAGGTTTTTCTACCGTAAGTTGGAATGTACCATAATCTTTCCTTGTTATTACACGGTACAAATTTACAATTTTTTCAGTGTTACCCCAGTCAAGACCGGGATTTTTTTGTGACCTTAAAGGGAGAATAGTATATACACTTATACCTATCACGAAAAAGATTATAAACAAAAAAATATCTTTCCATAAATTTGTTAACTCTGACTTTGAAGAGAAAAATAAATATACCAACCCAGGCAAAAGAAAAACTATTGTATGGTGGTTTCCTAAAGAAATACCAAAAAGAAATGATATTAAACACCATTTTTTTACGAATTTAATTGGTAAGAACAAAATAAAGATTATTAATACTACAAACAATACATTTAATATGAACACTTCGGTTTGCACAGAGTTACGCCAGAAAGATTTTGAAAATATCAAAACACCTATTGTGGAAAGAATATTTATTATATCCAAAACATTACTTGAAATATTCCTATTATTTGCAAAAGAAAATAATATTACTATGACAAAGATTACAAAAACTGTATTCATCAAATTTATCCTATACGCATAGTTGCCAAATGGAATTATATAACTAAAAATTTTCCCTACCAAGGAATACAACGGATAACCAGGACTATGTGCAATACCTAAAGTGATTGAAGTAGTGATAAATTCACCACTGTCACCACTATTAACTGATGGAGAAACTGTGTATATTAAAAATATAAAAACACTCATTATAAAAATAAACAGTACAACTCTTTTCATTTCATAAATTTCCCTAAAAATATCTCAATTAAGAACAATCCTATAAATAATATTCCTAGAAACGGTTTTTGGTATACTTCTACAAAATTAACAAAATATTTTTTATGTCTATTTTTAACATCTGAAATAAATTTTTGTATATTAAACTTTGTAGAAAGAACAGGTTCGTTGTTGGTCAACTTAGCAATTTTTGTTAAATATTCTTTGTCTAATTTTAAATCAGCAATTTCTTGTAGATTGTTAATGTTTATTTGTTTCACTACAATTTTTTTTATATCTTTTAGAGTATCTTTGTACTTATTTACTACAGCAACTATACTATATTCACCTATCATTGAGCCAACAAATTCGCCTGTATATGTTCCTAAAGATATTTTTTTTAATTCTAATTTTTTCTTACTCATATCTGGTTGAATAATATATACTTCAGGCAACTGTGTTATTTCAGTGTCAGCAATGTTATAATATAATTTAAATTTTACTACCTCATTTATTAAATATTCGTCACTGTCTGTAACTATGTACAAACTTTTTATATCTTCGGCACCACTACACCAATAGATTACATTTTTCCAAAATTGAACATATGCTTTTTTATAATCATATTCAGTAGAAAGAATATTTCCTAAAACCCATCTATAAGTACTATTTGTTCCACAAGCAAACACTCTACCTTTACCTTTAACCCAATAAGACATTATAGGAACATTGCGATATGTCATTAAAACAGTAGAATTTTGTTGTCTTTCTACAGTTTGATAATTGTTTAGTGGTGGTATTGTTTTCCAAATTAGTTTATTTAATTCAGCGTCATCTACAACTTTTAACATTTTGTCATTAAAATTAACTATTTCAGGACGATACTCCATAGTAACAAATTTTTCTATCTCAACAAGTTTCACAGGTAAAATTTCTTCAATAGGTGTAAATTTATACCCACCTAACGAAAACGATTTATCCCCACCAATCATTATAAATCCGCCGCCTGAAAGAACAAACTGACGAATATTCTCTAAGTACCCAACTGGTATTGCAAATTTTCTATAAGAAAAATTTTCGAATATAACTAAATCATAATTAAAAAGTTCTTTTACAAAAATGTCATAGGTAGGAAACGGAATTAATGCTAAATCATCTTCAGGAACTATAACTACGGATTCAGGATTACGTAAAATTACAAAGGATACTAAATCAAGATTAGGATCATTTTTTATTAAGTTGCGTAAAAAATAATATTCAGGTGACGGTTGGCCACAAAGATATAATATTCTTATTTTATTTTTCTTTATTTCTACATTAATATTTACCTCGTTATTTTCATAAGTTATTTCTTGTGGAAAATGTTGGACTGCCAGTTTATATTTAACCTTCCCAATTTCTTTAGGGATAAAATTTAATTTCACTTCGTTTTCACCTTCTTTCAACACAATTTCTTTCTCACAAACTGTAGTTTTAGAGTTAACGTCAGTTAAAAAAATTTTGCAATTACGATTTTCATATCCAAAACATAATAGTTTAACAACAACTTCATAGTTAACATCTTTAAATCCTAAACTACTATATTTTAAATTAGATATTGAAACATCTTTAAAATTATCCTCTTCAAATATTATTGGAATAATACTAACATTTTCTTTTTCTATAACTGGCAAATCTAAAGTAGCATTTTTACCGTCAGAAAATAACAATATTGTCTGGTTTGTATTGTCTTTACTCATATATAAAATTTCTTCTATAACTGAATTAATTTTTGTACCCTTAGCAGAAATTGTTATTTGGTGTATAGAATCCACCTTGTGCAGTTTTTCATCAAATATGTATATACTAGTATCCATTTCTTTGGTTAATGCATCTAAATATTTCTTAAGAAATTCTTTGACTTTGTTTATTCTGTTATTAAATTTCATACTGTATGAAGTGTCCACCAATAGTTTCAATTGTGGTTTTGTTTTAACATTACCAATGTTATATCTCAGTTGAAATAATAAAGTTAACAGTAATATCGCCAATATACTTCTTAAAATAAATAACTTCCAATATTTAAATTTAAAAGTTGGTCTTGTAATCCAATATACTGTAGTTATTAGAAAAAGTAATACAAATAAAACTGAAATAAAATTAATATTTATTGATATCATCTTCCTCGTTTTAACTTTTCTTCAATAAATGGTTGGTGAACTTTGTCCATTTTATATGTTCCACATAAAGAGTACATAATTATATTCAAAAATAACTTCTGTGAATTAAACCGTTGTGGTTCACCGTCAGGAATACAAGAATAAATAAACTTTCCGAACCTATCCCTCGCCCAACAAGAAATTATGTTGTTGCGAGAATAGATTATAGCAGGACGGTTTTCGTATTCTATATATTCAATATAATCGTTTAATATCACACGACCGGTAACTTTTCTTATTAAATAAAACGATTTCATTATTACAGTTTCCTGAGTAGACTTTTTTAATTTGTATTCAGGAAACATCAATCGTAAAATTTTGCGTATTGAAGAATCAAACTTACTATAACGTAACTCCGAAATATCTTCAATAAACATTGTACCCCCATTAATGATATAATCCCGTAATATGAGAATTACTTCATTAGACAATTTTATTTCATCATTACCTAACAATATCACAAAAGGTGCAGATGATAATTCTTTTCTTAGATTATATGGACTTAAATCCAAATCTATGATTCTGCGGTTTGGACTAACTTGAACACTGGTGGTAAGTGTTAATATTTCTAATATATCTGAATATATCTGCGGATACGGATCCCAATTACCATTATATTTTAATTGTGTAAAAACAAATTTATCACTAGAAAATAAAAAACTTACAAACAACACAACTGCTGTAAAACTTAACAACCTATTTCGCCTGTTTCTTTTCATACCATTTTTCTCATTGTTCTGCTAAGAATTGTTTCTATTAAAAACAACAAAATTATCAATTTCAGCAAATTATGTGAATATTCTTTACCCAAACATTGTTTAATTATATCATCTTCACTTTTATGTTCAAGAATGTTAACAAAACTTACGTTACATTTTGGAATTTTTTTTATTACATCTTTCAGTTTATCTTTTGGAATAAGTTTTATATTACTTTCTTCAGGTGAAATATTTATGCCAAAAACGTACTGTGTTGCAAAAAGATTTTTATCTTCTGTTTCTATTCTATAAATTCCAGGACGGTATATCTTTAGTTCTGGCGATTTCTGCCAAAACTCTTCATCAACATATTTGTTTTCTATAAGACTAAATACTTTAGAAACTTCTAGTATAGGAATTGGTTCTGAAACAAAATAAAAGTGTTTATACTTAGTCTCACTTTCACTTCTTTCAATAATATATTTCATAATTCCTAAAAAAAGTGGTTTGTATACAAAATTGCTCCATTTCTTAGAAATTGAAAACGAAAATACATATATATTTCCTTTATTAACCACTGCCGGTGTACCATCAGAAAATTTCAGTAATACCTTCCAACCATTCTGTGAAGAAGTAATTGTCAACCTATATTTTTGGAAAACAACAATTTTTTGATACTCAAACTGTGATACTAAATTATTAAATTGTTCATCTTCACCTAACAAAATATTAAAATTGTTTATTTTGCCTTCTTGCAGTTCTACAAACTCTAACCCACTAAAAAGTTTTTCATAGGAGTCTACATTCAAATTTTCAGATGGAAAAATTATGACATTTTTGCCTTCGAGTTTTGTTGTGTCTATAATATCTTCAAAAGAATTCATATCTACGAAAACTATGTTTTTTACCTTTGAGTTTATCTTATTTATAATAAATCCCTTATTAACGTCTTCATAAGGAATAACTTCTACATCCCAACCTATAGAAGATAATTTTTCTAAATAATATTTTTTACTTTCTATACCTTTAATATAAAACGGTTCGTTAACAATACATAACAGTTGTGTTTTATCCTTGTCTACAAATGAAAAATAGAAATTATTATCTTCATTAAGATTATCATTTTGTAAAGATATATAACCGTAAAATTTGCTATTTTTTGTTAATACGTAATTAAATTTATATTCTTTTTGAGAAAAATTTATATCAATAGTATCTACTTGAGTATCATTTATCACCAATTTTGCATTAACAACAGTTTTAGTTTTGATGTTACTTTCTGGAACAAACTTAAATTCCACAATGTCAGGTTCTTGTTTATTAATATCTAATTGTTTAACATAAAAATTTGTCCCTAATATATCAGGATAACAAAATATCCAATCAATCTGATTATACAGAGGAAATGTGGAAATAACCACTTCTTTCTGTGACAACATATGTTCTGCAAGGTCTGTTAAAACAATAACTTTGTTTTGCGAATCTTTATATTCCAAAGTATTAAAAATACTTGTCACATAATGAACCAGTGTAGATAAATTAGTCCCTTTATATGTAGGTGAAATTTTATCCAATACACTTGCAATATTTTCATAGTTATACACCACAAACTTACTATTCAGTGGTGAAACATTTTCGTTAAATATTATAGTAGAAAACCTTACATTCTTATATGATAATCTCTTCAACAATTTTTTTATTAATGTTTTAAACATTTCAAGTTTTGAAATATTACCTATTTTATACTTTGTAGAAAACGAGTTGTCTATAGCAAAAATAATATTAATTGCAGATGTTTTTTTAGGATTAAAATATCCTACAGGTCGGGCAAAATATGTTATTATTAAAAAAATTATTAGACATCGTAAAATTAAAACAATTATATCTATAATTCGTTTTCGTGGGACAAATTGTTTTAAGATTTTATTTATTAAGTGGAGATATGTGAACTTAATTATTGGAGATTTTTTTTCAAACAGAAGATGTAATAATATAGGTAAGAATATCAATGGTAATAAAATAAATATCCAAGGATTATAAAAGTAAATCATTGACTGTAAATTATTAATTCTAAATTTTCTAATATTGGTTTAGATGTGTCTATAAAGAAATATCCAATATTTGCAGAATATAGTTCTGTTTTATAATATTTAAGTAAACTGTCAAATTCTTTAATATATAACGACTTTATTTCATCAATGTTTGTCTTAATTTTAGTATTATCTTCCACATCTTCAAAAGTAACATTCTCTAAATCAAAATTTAACAGATATTCTTCTTTAGAAACTATGTGTAAAACAATAATGTTAATTTTTGAATATGCTATTTTTTTCAATGCCTCTACAAGAAAACTTTCTTGACTACAAATAAGGTCGGAAATAATTATAAGTAACGAATATTTTCTTAATTTTTTAGTTAACAAACTTATTACAGTTATAAAATCACTTTTTCCACCAAAAGTTTCTAAATTAATTTCTTCTAATATTCTATAATATTGTTCTTGGCCAGATTTTGGTTGGATAATTTTTAAAATTTGGTTATCAAATTTGATTAAACCAACAGAATCGTTTTGGTTTAACAAAATGTAACTTATATAAGAAGCTAACGCACCAGCATATTCATACTTTGTTTTCTCTAAAGGATACCACATTGAAGAAGAACAGTCTAATAATATGTAACACACAAGGTTCGTTTCTTGGTGGTATTGTTTAACAAAAAATTTATCTCGCCTACCATAAACTTTCCAATCAATATATCTTAAATCATCTCCTTTAACATATTCTCTATGTTGGACAAACTCTAACGACTTACCAATAAGTTTACTTCTGTGTCTACCCGGAAGTGTACCTTCTATATCACGATTAAATTCAAAAATTATCTTGTCTAAATGTTTTAATATTTCAGGGTCACTATATTTATTCATAAGAAATTTTATACGAAATTTTAATAAAAATTTCTATAGATAAGAAAAATAGAGTAGAAAAAAATTACGAAAAGTATTTTATGAAGAAACCACAGGAAAGAATTAATATAAAATTTTATTTCTTAGATATCACAATCTGATTTTTAGCATTTAGCTCAAGTTTTATTTTATCTGCTTCGTTAATTTTTCCTTCGAGCAAATTTTTAGTAATAAGATTGACTATTTTACGTTGTATTACTCTTTTTAATGGTCGTGCACCGTAAGTTACATCAAACCCTTCTTTAGCAATAAAATCTTTCAGTTCGTCAGAAAATTCTACAGTGATATTTTTTTGTTCTAACATTTTTTTAATTTCTTGTAATTGTATATCAACAATTTTAGCGATTTCTTTTAATCCGAGTTTATTAAAAATTATAATTTCGTCAATACGGTTTAAAAATTCTGGTTTAAAATATTTTTTTAATTCATCATGTACAAATTGTTCCAGTTGTTCTGAAGACATATTCTTTGTAGTTTCTATGTTTGTAATCACATCAGTAGCAATATTAGAAGTCATAATTATGACAGTATTTCTAAAATCCACTGTTCTGCCTTTACCGTCAGTAAGCCGGCCTTCATCAAACAGTTGTAATAAAACGTTAAACACCTCGTTATGTGCTTTTTCTACTTCATCGAAAAGTATAACTGAATATGGTCTTCTACGAATTGCTTCAGTAAGTTGTCCACCTTCTTCATATCCCACATATCCTGGCGGTGCACCAATTAGTCGCGAAACAGAATGTTTCTCCATATATTCAGACATATCTATACGAACAAGATTCTTCTGGTCATTGAATAGAAATTCGGCTAACCGTTTTGCAAGTTCAGTTTTTCCAACACCTGTTGGACCTAAGAATAAAAACACGCCTATCGGCCGGTTTTGGTCCTGCAATCCAGCACGACTTCTACGAATACATTCAGAAACTCGTTCTATAGCATGATCCTGTCCTACGATAACTTTTTTAAGATATTCTTCCATATGTAACAACCGTTCTTTTTCTGTCTGAACAAGTTTTGTGACAGGTATACCTGTCCATTTTGAAACAACCTCTGCTATATCTTCTTCATCAACTTCTTCTTTTAATATTCTGCCTGCCTGTTGAATACTAAGAAGTTCTGAATTAAGTTTTTGTAATTCCTTTTCTTTTTCAGGTAGTCTACCATATTGTATCTCCGCAACAACATTAAGATTTCCCTCTCGTTCTGCTAACGATTTTTTATATTTAAGTTCATCAATTTCTTGTTTTATCTGTTTTATTTTTGAAATAATCTCTTTCTCTTTTTTCCATTGTGTAGTTAATTTTTCACTTTTTTGTTTTAATTCTATAATAGTTTTATCTATTTCTTCAATTTTTTTCTGTGTATCTTTTGTCTCAATATCACTGCTTGCGGCTGATTTTATTGCTTGTTTTTCTATTTCTAACTGCATAATTTTTCTATTAATTTCATCAATTTCTGCTGGCATTGAATCTATTTCTATTCTTATTTTACTTGCTGCTTCATCTATTAAATCTATTGCTTTATCTGGTAAATATCTGTCGGTAATATACCTGCTGGATAACACTGCAGCAGCAACTATAGCTTCATCTTTAATTTTTATCCCGTGATGAATTTCATATCGTTCTTTCAAACCACGAAGAATTGATATTGTATCTTCAACAGACGGTTCTGTAACAAGTATAGGCTGGAATCTTCGTTCCAATGCACGGTCTTTTTCAATATGTTTTCTATATTCATCAATTGTTGTAGCACCGATACAGCGTAGTTCACCTCTGGCTAACATCGGTTTTAAAATGTTAGAAGCGTCAATTGCACCTTCTGCACCGCCTGCACCTACTAATGTATGTAATTCGTCAATAAAAAGTATATATTTGTCACCGGATTCAGTAATCTCTTTTAAAACAGATTTCAATCGTTCCTCAAACTCGCCACGATATTTTGTTCCCGCAATTAATGAAGATAAGTCTAATTGAAAGACTGTTTTATTTTTTATACTTTCAGGGACATCGCCGGAAATTATTCGTTGAGCAAGACCTTCTACAATTGCAGTTTTTCCCACACCAGGGTCACCTATTAAAACAGGATTATTTTTAGTTCTACGAGAAAGAACTTGGATTGTTCTACGTATTTCCGCATCCCTACCTATTACCGGGTCAAGTTTACCTAACCGTGCCAATTCTGTCAAATCCCTACCATATTTTTGTAATGGTTTATATTTTTCCTCAGGTGTTTGGTCAGTGACATGTTGGCTACCTCGGATAGATTTCAGTGCAATAAGAACTTTTTCTTTGTCTATTCCAAACTTTTTAAGTATGAATGCGTTTGGTGTAGAAACTGAGGTTTTTGAAGTAGATTCCTCAATTATGCCTAAAAATAAATGTTCAATAGAAACATACTCATCTTTTAGTTGTTGCATTGACTCTAATGCATAATCAAATACTTTTTTTAACCTTGGTGAAATTAAAATATGATTTACTGAAGAAACTTTTGGAAAGTTGTTAATTTGAATTTCTAATTCGTCAACTACTCTTTTTATATCAATCCCGATTTTTTTTAATATCTCTACTGCTATAGAATCTTCTGAAGTAAGTATTGAGAACAACAGGTGTTCAGGCATAAGTTCTGGGTTACCATTTTTTTCTGCTAACCGTTGAGAGTTGTATAATATTTCTTGTGACTTCAACGTAAATTTTTCCGGGTTCATTTTCACCTCCAGATTTTGAACTACTCCGTTAAATTAGATGTTAAAACAGCGTATTTCGGTTCAAAAAATATATGTTTAAGAAGTTTGCAGAGGAAATATTGACTTTTAATGCCAACTTTTGTAAATTAATAAATATGGAGATTAAACCCATAAATCTAATTGAAAGAATTGAGAGTTTGGAAAATTATATTATAGAATTAGAAAATAAAATTCAACAGTGTATTAAGAAAATAGAACTATTGAAAGCAGAAAAACAACAACTAATTTTAAACAACAAATCGTTAGAGGAGGAAAACAAAAGGTTACAAAATTTTTACAAAAATTATCTTCATTTACAGAATAAAACTTATTTAGCAAGACAAAAGTTATCCCTGTTAGTAAAACGTTTATCTGAAATAGTTAGTTAAAAAATTTAAAAATTGAATAGATTATGGTAGGTAGTAATAAAACAGAAATAGACGAAGTTATTCAAGTAAAAATAGGATTTAGAGAGGTACCAATAAAAGTATCTTCTATTGCAGAGAAAATGTTTAAACAACTTGTAGCAGACCAGGTCCACAAAAAGTTTGAAATCACAAAAGAATTATCTACCGATGCGTTTACGAGATATGCGCTTACTGCGTTAGAATTTGCTGAAGAAAAATTGGACCTGGAAAAAAAATTGGACGACAAAATTAATTTTTTAGAAACAAAAGTTGCTAATCTTATAGAACAAATTGATGCTGTGTTGAAAGAAGAATAGGTATCTACTCTAAAATTAAAAAAATCTTATAAACCTACCTACCATTAATCTATCCTTATAGAAATATCCAATGGAACTGTTTAAATCTAATTTTAACAATAAAAAAAATTTACCTTTAGCAGCAAGGTTTATTCCGTCTTCTTTAGACGATATAATAGGACAAGAACATATTCTTGCTAAAGGGACATTATTTAGAACACTTATAGAACAAGACAAACTTTTTTCAGTTATTCTTTTTGGTCCTTCAGGGACAGGAAAATCTGCTGTTGCAAAACTTATTGCGAAAAGGTCTGTATATGAACCTATAGAAACTAATGCTACAGTTGTTGGTATTAATGAACTTAAGGAAATAATAAAAAAAATGCAATATTATCAAACTTCACAAACAAAAAAGTTGTTGCTTATACTTGACGAAATTCACCATTTCAACAGATATCAGCAAGATGTATTATTACCAGAAGTTGAAAACGGAAATATAGTGCTAATCGGAATTACTACAGAAAATCCATATTATTATGTCAACCAAGCACTAATTTCACGTTCTATAATTGTAGAGTTCAAAAAATTGTCTAATGAACATATAAAACAAATAATACATAATTTGTTGACCGATAAAAATATAGGGCTTGGTCAATATAATTTAGAAATTCAATCTGATGCTTTAGAATATCTTGCTAATTATTCTGACGGTGATGCAAGAAAAGCTATTAATGCTATAGATATAATTTCTACTTATATGCTTACTCAAAATATAAAAGTTATTACTTTAAATATTTTGAAACAATGTTTTCCTCCTGTATCATTTAAATATGACAAAAAATCTGATTTTCATTACGACCATATTTCTGCGTTTATAAAGTCTGTTCGTGGCAGCGACCCTGACGCTGCGTTGTATTGGATGGCGAAAATGTTGTCCGCAGGTGAAGACCCAAGATATATACTCCGCAGATTAATAATTCTTGCTTCTGAAGATATTGGTAATGCAGATCCGTTTGCGTTAGTGTTAACCACCTCAGCTTTACAAGCAATAGAATTTGTCGGTCTACCAGAAGGAAAAATCATTTTATCTCAAGTAGTTACATATCTTGCTTGTGCTGAAAAGTCTAATGCTGTATATGAAGCACTATCAAATGTAGAAGAAGAATTAAGAACCGGTGGTTCTCAAGAAGTTCCTGACCATCTAAAAGATCCTCATAAAGATAAAGAGAGTTTATCTCATGGGAAAGGATATTTATATCCGCACGATTATAAAAACGGTTTCGTAGTTCAAGAATATCTTCAAAAACATAAGATTTTTTATTTCCCCAAAGATATCGGGAAAGAAAAAGAAATTAAACAACGGTTAGAAAAGTTAAGAGTGTTAAAAAAAGAAAATGATGAAAATAAAACTACTTAAATCAAAATTAAGAAAAAAAGGTATAAAATTAAGAAATATGATTTCGCCATCACAACATAAAACAAAAAGCATGATTATCGTAAACAAAATTTTGTCTTTAGAAATTTTCCGTAAAGCAAAAAATGTAATGTTATATTATCCATTTAGAAATGAAGTAAATGTTTTACCAATTATTTCAAAATCAAAAAACATTATTTTCTGGTTTCCTAAGATAGATTGGGCAAAAAAATGTTTGGTAGCTGTAAAATATAACAAAAAGTTTAAAAAAAACAAATACGGAATTTTAGAACCTACCAGTAGACAAAAATTAAATATAGAAAAACTAGATCTTGTAATAGTTCCTGGTGTAGTTTTTGACAAACGATGTTATCGAATAGGTTATGGTGGAGGTTATTATGACAGATTTTTGAAACAGCAAAAAGTATTTAAAATAGGTGTGTGTTTTGAGAATCAAGTAATGCCTAAAATTCCTCACACAAAAAATGATGTTCAACTTGATATGGTAGTTACGGAAAAAAATATTTATACAAAAATTTCATCTTGAAAGGAGTCAAAAAACTATGAATTTTTTACTTTCAATCATTTTTTTAATTTTAGGTATTGTAACAGGATATGTAATAAGGCTAATTTTTGCAAAAAAATTTTTTTCTTCAATTGAAGCACAAGCAGAAAGAATGTTGCAAGAAGCAAAAAAATCTGCTGAAGAACAAATTGCAAAAGCAAAACAAGAAATAAAAATGTTAATGGATAAAGAACGTGCCGAATTTGAACGTAGCACAAAGGAACAACGACAAGAATTACTTTCATGGGAACGTAGATTACGATATAAGGAAGAAAATTTAGACAAAAAATATGAAATTATTGATAGAAAAGAACGAGAAATTTATGAACGAGAACATAAAATAAAAATAGAGTTACAAAAATTAGAAGAAGAAAAAAAATATATAGTACAACAACAAGAAAAACAACGACAAATACTTGAAAAAATTTCCGGACTTACACAAGAAGAAGCAAGAAAAATATTGTTACAAAGTTTAGAAGAAGAAGTAAAATCTGAATTTGCAATAAAATTAAAAAAATATGAAGAAGAACTAAAAGAAACTGCAATACAACGTGCCAAAGAAACTTTAGTTACTGCAATGCAACGAATAGCTGCAGATATTGCTTCGGATAATACTACCACATTAATTCCTATCCCCGATGAATTAAAAGGAAGGATTATAGGTCGTGAAGGACGAAATATCCGTACTTTTGAACAACTCACTGGTGTGGATGTTATTATTGACGACACACCTGAATGTTTAGTGATTTCATCTTTTGACCCTGTCAGACGTGAACTTGCTCGAATTGCTATGGAAAAACTTATCCAGGATAGCAGGATTCACCCTGCAAGAATAGAAGAAATTGTAAATAAGACAAAAACTGAGTTTGAGGATTATGTGAAAAAAATTGGCGAAGACACAGCCATGGAACTCGGAGTAATCGGGTTACACCCTGAGATATTAAAACTTTTAGGAAAACTAAAATTTAGAACTTCTTATGGACAAAACCAACTTCAACATACAAAAGAAGTTGCAATTATTGCAGGTACCATTGCAGCAGAAATTGGTGCTGATGTTGCATTTTGTAAACGTGCAGGATTGTTACACGATATTGGTAAAGCAGTAAGTCATGAAGTTGAAGGAACACATCACGAAATCTCAGCTGAAATTGCAAAAAAGTATGGAGAGTCTGAAAAAATGATAAATGCTATACTGTCTCACCATGAAGGTATTGTCCAACCACAAAGTATAGAGGCATTTATTCTAGCTACAGCAGACGCAATCTCTGCTTCGCGGCCCGGAGCAAGACAAGATACTGTGGAACAGTATTTAAAACGAGTAGAAAAAATTGAAAAAATTGCAAAATCTTTCCGTGGAGTAAATAATGCATATGCAATTTATGCAGGAAGAGAACTACGTGTAATGGTAGAACCTACAGAAATTAGCGATACTCAACTATCAATTTTAGCACGAGATATCGCAAAAAGAATTGAAAAAGAACTTGAGTATCCAGGACAGATCAAGATTGTAGTAATTAGAGAAACACGAAGTGAAGATTTTGCAAGATAATTTTGTCTCCAATGAAAATACTTATAACTAACGACGATGGTATTTTCGGGTTAGGATTGATACCTCTGATTTCAGAACTGTCAAAAATTGCTGACGTATGTACTGTCGTGCCTGAAAAAGAAATGTCTGCAGCAAGCCATTCTTTTAGTTTACAGCTGCCAGTGCGAATAAGAGAAATAAATATTCAAAAACATAAAATATATCTTGTTTCAGGAACGCCAGCAGATTGTGTACGGTTAGGAATTATTGAAATTCAAAAAGGAAAAACAGATATAGTAGTATCAGGTATAAACCAAGGACCAAACCTCGCTCAAGATGTATTTTATTCAGGCACAGTAGCCGCAGCAAGAGAAGCTGCTTTCCTTAAAAAAACAGCTATCGCTGTATCATTAGCAGGAAATGGAGATTACCACTTAGTTAGTAGTATAACAAAAGATATCGTTTGCAAACTTTATAACGCTAAAGTAAAAACATTGTTGAATATCAACTTCCCACCAACTAAAAAAATTCGTGGAATAAAAATTGTCCCTCTCGGAGAAAGATATTACCAAGAAACAGTTCATAAACGAAAAGACCCTTTCGGTATGCCATACTATTGGTTAAAAAGTAAATTAGCAAAAAATAAAAATCAAAAAGATACAGATGTGTATGCAATAGCACAAGGATATATCACTATCACCCCACTAACCTTTGATTTAACAAACTACACTGAACTGCCAAACATTAAAAAAATTTTTAACTCAATAAAAATATAACCTTTTTTCCATTCTCTTGGTGATTTTAAATATTAAAAGAAATAGGGGTAACTAATAAAAACTTAAACTTAAATTTTCACCTTTCAAAACATTGCAAATTTTCCGACGAAAAATGTTTTATGTAAAAAATTTGTAAAAAAGAAATTTGAAAAATTTAGTTGACAAATTACATTTTTTGGGTATAATATATAACTGGAAGGGGCAACCGAACTACTATTCATAATTTTAAAAAGGTTTGACCAATTAGGTTCCTTTCAACGACAAAAGTAGTCTCAAAAGGAGACTACTATGAACCGTGAAACTTCACGGTTCATGGCAAACCCAGATGAAAATCTGGGGGGCGCAAAACTATAGGGCCTAAACTCTAAAACTTTTAAGTTTTAGAGCATGGCAGCCAGTTGCCGAAAGGAAGGAATTTAATGAAAAATAATTTTTTTACCTTTCTAAACTTTGTTTACAAGTTTTTTACACAAAATATCTATAACATTAAATTCTTACCAATTTTTATATTCCTTTTAAAACAAAATTTCTTGTTTTGTCAACCATTTTCTGTATCTAACTACATTAACTCCGAGTATCTACAAAAAAATTTTTATGCAATTTACAACCCTTACAAAATTTTTTACACACCTGCCCAATACCAACAGCTCCCAACTTCGGTAATATTAACAAACTTTCCAAACCCTTTCAGTGAACTCACCTATATCTATATTCGGTTGCCCGAACAACCACAACCACACAATATCATATTAAGAATTTATGACCTGTTCGGTAGTGTGGTAAAAGAATACAAACTACCAGATAAAGACAAACATTTGATTATCTGGGACGGGACTGACGAAACTTCAAGAAAAGTATCTAGTGGTGGTTACTTGTGTGTAGTGTATTACAACGGAGGAAAAATTATCCGAAAAATAGGATTTGTAAAATGAAAACAAATACGGTAGATAAACTTACTATGCTAAAAAAAGTTTTCAGTATCGTAGGGAAATATGGGATTGTATTATCTACCGTATTATTAACTAACAAACTTTATACATCTTATACTGGAGGACAACCTGCAGAATTTTTACAATTTGGCGCTTCAGCAAGAGCAATGGCTATAAAAGCATTTTATTCTATATCTAACGATGCTTCTTCAGTATATTATAATCCTGCTGGACTTGTCCAATGCGACTACAAAGAAGTGTTAGGTTTACACACAGAACTTTTCCCAAACACAAAAACAATTTACGACTATTTAGGTTTTGTATACCCTACAATAAGATATGGAGTTTTTTCTTTTGCAATAAACCAGTTATTATCGTCTGATTTTGAAAAAATTACAGTAAAATATGACCCAGCATCAAATGATATTGTAAGTATTGAAAATGTAGGGACTTTTGAAGATAGACAGTTCGCAATATTGTTAGGTTATGCTAAAGAAATTATGGAACACATAAACATCGGAACAAGAATAAAATATATCACACGAAAAATTGATATCTATTCAGATACAATGATAGGTTTTGATGTTTCAGTGTTAGTAATTGGGGTTAACTCAAGATTACCAAAATTGAACCTTGCTGTGGGAATAAAAAATTTAATTTCCTCAAGTATATCCACAGAAGATAGACTACCGATAATATTCCAAATCGGTGCTTCATATAAATTTTTAAGGGACAGGTTATTGCTAGGAGTTGATTTTGAAAAAAATGTCAACGCAGAACTTAAATGGATGATAGGAACAGAATACTGGTTGTTAGAATTTCTCGCATTAAGGTTAGGATTTGAAGGATTAAGTTATCTTAAAGAAACAACCATGGGAATCGGAACCAGATATAAAGAGTATTCTTTAGACTATTCTTTTGCATACCACGATTTGGGATTCTCACATAGAATTTCCGCTAACATGAAATTAGGTAAATCTGTACGGTTTGACAAAGAGGAGGAACTTAAACGACTAATTAACGAAGCAGTAGGGTTGTATTCTGTAGGAAAATTTATGGAATCTGCAAAGCGTATCCAGCAAGCATACCAACTTGAACCAAATAAAAAAGAAGTAAAACAAATGTTAGACAAAATTTTATTAGTTACAGCATACATACCTGCAGCAACTGAAGAAACTGAGGAACATCAAGGTATCCGCAGAGCTGTAACCGCATTAATAGAACAAGATTTAACAACTGCAGTAAACGCATTAAGATATGCATATTACAAAAATCCTCAAAATAAACAGTTACATCAATTCTTAAACCGTGTTGAACAACTTGCCGGTTTACCATTAACCGAAGTATATAAAGAAGAAATCGGTGGCTGGACAATTATTGATAGAAAGATCTATGAAGCACGAGAAGATGTACTAAATGGAAGATATACCGATGCAATACGTAAGTGTCAAGAAATTCTTAACCTTGAACCTAAAAATATCACAGCATATGAAATTATGGGTTCTGCATTCTTTATGATGAACGAAATCGACAAAGCAAAAAATATCTGGAAGAAAGCTCTTGAATTAGACCCAACAAATAAAGTTGTACAACAATTCTTACGAGATTTAGAATAAAAACTATACAGGGAGAAAAAATTATGACACCTACTATATTGAATTTGAAAACAAAAAATTATATTATATTTAAAATGAAGATCATACTACTTTTATTTCTGCTTAAAACTTGTCTAAGTAGCCAACTACCTACCACAACACAACCTTTTGAATCACAAATCACACCTGCAATGTTAGTGGAATACGAACATAAAATTGAACGAGAACGAACTGAATATGTACAAAAAAATATTTTAGACAGAATCTTCGGTCCAGGAAGGTCTACTGTCATCGTAGATGTGACAGTAGGCGTAAGAACTATTACAACAAAAGCACAAGCAGGCGAGAAAAGAATTGATACAAAACGTAAATTAGGTGAAATTGAGTATGTACTTCCTGGCATTCCTCGACCAGGTTCTATAGCAGAATCTGCTGTACCAACAGAAGCTAAATCAGAAGGGTCAGGGACAGAACAAATAAACGTAAATACTGAAATAGTTATACAAAAACAAAACGTTACTGTAATTTATGACGAACGAATTAAAGAAACAAAAGTACAAATTGCACGTGAAGCTATAATTTCAGCACTACGGCTAGACCCTAAAGATAAAAATAACCCTCTGTTTAAACCTGCAAAATTTACTTCTTCTGTCTGGGAACGGTTTCTTGAAACGTTAATTTTACCTAAATATCTCATCCCACTAATACTCTCTTTATTAATAGCAATGTTTTTATTTGGCCCTGTAACAGATTTTTTAAAAAACTATGTACGAATGTTACGCGAACGTAACCCAACAGAAATTTCTATTGATTCAAAACTTGAACGTCAAGGTGGCGAAGGAATACCAACAGAAGGAACTGTAGGCGGTGTTGGTGGAGGTGGTATCGGTACAGGTATCACTGAAGCAGAACTTGCAGAAAAAGAAAAGGAAAGAGAAAAAGAAGAAAAATATATACCATTCAGTTATATTAATGAAGAAAATTTGAAACGATTGGTATACCTCATTGCTAAAGAAGACCCTTCAGATATCGCCATTGTGTTAAGTTACTTAAAACCTGAATTTGTTAAAACAATCATAGAAAGTTTCTCCCCACAATTACAAGCTGAAGTTGCAGTTGCACTAGCACAAGCAAGAGAAATACCTCAAGAAGAAGTGCTTAGGATAGATAACTATCTAAAAGAAAGAATAGATTTCTTAGTTGGCGGAATACATCATCTTATGGAAATTTTACAAAAAGTTGATAAAACCACTCGAGATAATATCCTTGAATATTTAAAAAATGAAAAACCAGAAATATATAACAAAGTTCGTCCTCAAATATTCCTATTTGAAGATATTTTAGAAATTCCAGATATTACCTTGCAGACAATAATTCGTGAATTGAAACCTGAAAACATAGCACGTGCATTACGTAATGCTCCACAAGAATTAATATCTAAATTTTTTAAAAATATGTCTGAAGGTGCCCAAGCATTAGTAAAAGAAGAAATGGATTACGGCAGACCATTAACTAAAGAACAAATTGAAGAAGAACAAACAAAAATCATTGAAGTTATTAAAAAAATGGAAGCCGAAGGAAAAATTTATCTTAAAGAACGAAGTAAAGTTTTCATAGACGCTTCCGAAGTAACTACTGTAAGTAAAGAACGAAATATTGAACTTTCTAAAGGATATCAATATTACCTACAAGGAGTAACATTCTATGAAAATGGTGACTATGAAAATGCTATAAACTATTTACAATATGCAACAGAACTTGACCCACAACTTTACGAAGCATATCAATATTTAGGAAATATTTATTACAACGCAGGGTTATATGATACTGCACTTGAATATTACAAAAAAGTAGTAGAACTCAACCCTCAAGATAAAGAGTTTGCCAGTTGGGTAGAAGAATTTGAAAATTCTATCACTGCAAAAGTTTAACTTTAAAAATATTTTTCCGTGGAGGAACTGAACAATGAATTTTTTTGATAAAATGAAAAATAAAATAAAAAATTTCACTAAAGATAAATTTTCTATACAAAAGCAACTACAAGTTCATTCACAAAAAGATGAACAACAACCTTTAGTTCAACCTATCACTCAACCTACTGAAACTGTCGGTACTGACGATGTCGCATTACAAAAAGAAAATCTTTTAGCACAAATACGGTTTTTGGAACAAAAAATCATTCAAGAAAGAGAAAATTTGATTTCTCAAATAAAATCTATAGAAGAAGAGCATATTTCGCTATCAATGCGATTAAAAACTTTAGAACACAACATAAACTCCCACAGAAACAATTTTGCTAAAGAATTACAACAAATGAAGGATTCATTAAAGGAAGAGTTGAACCGTTTAAATGCTGAATATACACAAGAACTTTCTTTGTGGCAAAAAAAGTTAGAAACTAAACAAGCAGAACTGGAACAGTTACGAAACAAAGGTATGTTTGAAGAAGCACAACGTAAAATGTTACAAGAACAAAAACAACACGAAGTTAAACAAGAACTGGAAAATTTAAACTCAAAAATTGAATCTTTAAAAAAACAGTTAGAAGAAGAAAAAGAAGTCTTCAAAAAACAAATACAAGCAAAAAATGAAGAATTGATAAAATTAAAATCGCAAATTGAACTAAAAGAAGCATTGTTAAAATCTGAGGAAGAAAAGTTTTTGTATGCTGCAAAAGATTTAAATAATAAAAGATTACAACAGATAAAAGAAATGCAACAAAAATTCGAAGAAAAGTTAAAATATTGGGAAGGATTATATAAAGCAAAAGAAGAAGAGTTGCTCGCTGTAAAATATGCTTTAGAACAACGATACTTAGAATGGCAAAATGAACAAGAGAAATTAATTTCAGAATTAGAAAAATCTCGTAGGTTAGCTGAAGAAAAAATTTCTCAGTTACAACAAAAATTAACTTTACAACAACAGGAATTCGAAAAGTTAATAGAAGAAAAAAATGCTGAAATTAAAAATTTAAAAGTTGAGTTAATGTTAAAAGAAACACAACATAATGCATTAATTGAACAAAAGAAAAAAGTCTTAATTGAAGAAGAAAGAAAAATAAAATTACAACTTGAAGAATTGGAACAAAAATTTAACAAAGAATATGAAAATTATAACCAAATAATCCAACAAAAAGAACAAGAAATTGTCCACCTACAAATGCAATATCAACAACAACTCGATACAATGAAAGAAAACTGGAATATAAAATTAACAAAGTTGCAACAAGAAAAAGAAGAGTTAGAACAAAAAGTAGCGTTTCTAACACAACAACTTACACAAACAAAAGAAAAAATGGACACTGCTATCTTGGAAAAACAAAAGGAAATATATTCTTATAAACAAAAAATTCAGCAGGAAATAAATCAATTTAAAAATTCGTTACAACAATTAATAGAAACAGCACAACAAGAAAAACAAAAGTTAGAATCTGAACTGTTCACAAAACAACAATTTTTTGATACACAAAAAAATAAACTTCTACAGGAATTAAAAATTAAAAATGAAGAGATAGAAAAAATAAAGTCTAAGTTCCAACAAGAAATAAAAAACTTACAAACAACTATAGAAATTATGGAAAACGAGTTACGAATACAAAACAAACCATTATACGACAAAATCTATGAATTACAAAGGAAAATAGAAGAAAAAGAATCAGAAATTAACAAAATTATTAAATCTACAAATGAAGAAATTGCAAAACTAAAACAAAAACAAGAAAATATAAAAAGTAAATATGAAGAAAAATATAACCAAAAAATTAATTACATCCAAAAACAAAAAAACGAACTCGAATCTAAAATAACACTTTTAGACCAACAAACAAAACAAACTGAAATTGAATTAACACAAAAAATAAAACAATTAGAACAAGAATATTCTTTATGGGTAGAAAAAATTAAAGCAATAGAAACCGAAACAATAAAGAAGAAAGAAGAACTTAATCAACAGAATAAACAAACCATAATTAATCTTGAAACAGAAATTAAAAATCTAACTCTAAAATTAAACAACCTTATCTTGCAACGTGATAAACTGCTAAAAGATAAACAACAAACAATTGAAAAACTTACTAATGAACTACAAAATTTAGAACAGGAAAATATAAATAAAATTAACCAAATAGAACAACAATGGCAACAAGAAGAACAACAACTTGTATTACAACTTCAATCGTTAGAACATAAATTTGCACAAAGAAAAGAAGAATTAACTAATATCTTAAAAAATAAACAAAAAGAGTTAGAGAACATTATCGCAATTTACAACGAAGAACAAGAAAATTTAGAAAAAACCTTGGATTTAATCAAAACCAACTATGAAGAAAAAAATGCACCTTTATATGAGAAAATCAAAGAATTAGAAACAGAAATTGCAAAAATCAATACTGAAATACAACAAATAGTTAAAACTAAAGAAGCAGAAGTTCTACAGTTGCAAAAAAAGATCTCTTCTTTACAAACAAAATCTCAACAACAAATTGCAGAAAAATTGGATAATATAAATAATAAGAAAAAAGAGTTAGAGTATGCATTAACACAACTTGAAACAAAATTAACAACAATACAAAAAGAATATCAAGAAAAACTTCAAAAAAAAGATTATGAAATTGCTAACTGGAATAATAAAATTTCTCTTTTAAAAGTAGATTTTGAAACAAAAAAACAAAATATAGAACAACAAAATACACAACTAATCGCTCAACTTGAACAAGAAATACAACAACTAACAAAACAACTTAATGAATCTTTGTCACACAAGGAAAATATTATAGCCTCTTATAATATGGAAATAGAAAAACTTAATTCCGAAATTCAGAAAATAGAACAAAATACTCAACTAACATTATCCAACATAGATTCTCAATGGAAACAAGAACAAAATGAACTAAATATTAAAATTCAACAGTTAGAAGAACAATTTAATAAACAAAAACAAGAATATGCTAATATAATAAAATCAAAAGAAGAAGAAATAGAACAACTTGCTGTTGAATTTAAACAAAAGTATGAAACTAATCTAAAATTCATAGATGAACTTAATTCAAAATTTTCCTTAGAACGGTTACCTTTAGAATCTAAACGAGCTGAATTAGAGAAGAAAATTAAAGAGATAAAAATAGATACGGAAAACAAAGTTAATAGTTATAATAAAGAAATTGAAAATTTAAAAATTTATTTAGAAGAAAAAAAGCAGTTGTTTAACAAAACTGTAGCAGAAAAAATGCAAGAAATAGAAACATTAAAATCTGAATTAAAATCTGTAATTAAAAATAAAGAAGATGAAATTAACCATCTTATAGCAGAAACAGAATTTAAACTTAAAAGTTTAGAAAAGAAAAAATTAGAAGATATAAATTATTATACTCAACAACTCCAATCATTAGAAACACAAAAAATTTCTTTATTGGAAGAAATTAAAAATACTAAAGAAAATCTTATAAAAGAAATAAATGAACTAAATACCCAACTCAATAAAATGGAACAAGAAGCACCTTTATTAATCGCTGAAAAGATACAAGAAAAAGAAAAATTAAATGAAGAGATATCTCGGTTAGAACATGAATACCAACAAAGACTTAACAATTTAGAAAAAATGCGTGAATCGTTACAATACAAAATTGACAAAAGAATTAATACATATAATGCACAACTATCTAAACTAAGAACAGAATTAGAATCACAGTTGGCTCAAAAGGAACAAGAACTCTTTCGTACTAAAGAAGAACTTGAAGCAAAACAACGTTCACTTATTTCAGAGATAGAGTCTTTAAAAGAAAAAAGTGAAAAAGAAATTAACTATTTAGAAAATGAAAAAAGTACCCTCATAAACAAAATTACTACATTAGATACACAAACAAAACAAAAACTTGCACAACTAGATAATGATATATCACAACTCAAATCAACACTTGAAAATAAACGAGAAGCGTTTGAACAGGAATGGGCGTCAAAACAAGCAGAGTTTGAAGATGCAAAAACATTAGCAACTCTTGAAATAGAATCTTTAAAATCAAAATTAAAATCTGAAGAAGAAAATTATAAATTAAAACTGCTACAAAAAGAACAAGAACTCGCACGTATAAAAAAAGAATATGAAGACAAATATAAAGAACTTGTTGAAGAATATAATAAAAAGAAGTTTGAATTTGCATCAAAAATTGAAAAACTAAACCTACAAAAAACTAGTTTAGAAGAAGAACTCGCTACAAAAACAAAACAATATTCCCAAATAATTTCAGATAAACAACAAGAATTAGATAGATTAACCCACGAACTTGCAAACTGGGAAACAGAATCTAAACTGGAAGAACAAAAACGACATCAAGAGTTAAAATTACAACAAGAAAAATTACAACAAGAATTGGAACACGTAAAATCTACCCTAGAACAACAACGAAATAACTATCTTGTTCAACTGAATGACAAAATTCAAGAAATACAACAAATCCAACAACAAGCAAAAGAAAAAGAATTGTTAATTAGACAAGAAATAGAAAATTTAAATTTAGAATATAATAACAAAAAAGAAAAATTAATTTCAGAAATGCAAAATTTACAAAAAAATATTAAAGAAAAAAAAGAAGAATATGAAAAAACCGAAAAAATGTTGTCTAATGAAATTGAACAACTAAAAACTAAACTTGCATTAAAACAAATAGAAATAAAATCAATGAAAGAAAAATTTGAATTTGAACTAAAAAAACTTATTAATTCTTACCATCAACAAATAAATACAATAATCCAAAAATTTAACGAAGAAAATGAAAATATTATAAATAATATTAAATCAAAAGAAGATGAAATCAAAAATTTGGTTGCAAGAATACATATCCGACAACAAGCATTAGAAACTGAACAAAAACAAAGAAAAGAACTCGTTGAAAAAGAACTTGCACAAATAGTTAAAGAATTAGAAGAATTAAAATATGCTTCAATACAACAAGATAATAAATATTTACCTATTATTGAAACTCTTAACACACAACTTGAAAAATATAAACAAGAGCTAGATACTTTAGTCTCTTCTTGGGAACAAGAAAGAACTCAATTGGTAAAATCTCAAATAGAACAAAAAAATTTAATTGATACTGAAGTTGCTATGTTAAAATCAGAATTAGCGAATTATAAAACTAACATTGAAAATTTGTTGAACAAAATAAACCAGCAACTTCAAATACACAAAGAATTGTTGACATTAAAAGATTTAGAAATTTTAAAAGAACGGCAAATTACTCGGCAAGTTATACAAAAAATTGATGAAATAAAATCTAAAAAAATGAGTTTTATAAAAGAAACAAAAGTAGAACTAAAATTGTTACAAGAAGGCATAGATTTATACGAAACAAAAAATTATGAACTTGCAATACAAAAATTTTTATCATTATTAGCACAAGATGAAAACAATGAAATAGCTAACCAATATCTTGCTTTATGTTATTACAACATTGGTGATATACAAAAAGCAAAAGATTTTGCATTAAAAGTTGTAGAAATAAATCCGAATAATGATGTTATAAAGACATGGTTAAAAGAAATTGTAGAAAAATAGTATTAAAAATTTAAATTCAGGAGGATAAAAACATGCCTGAAGAAAAAAATAAACCACAGCCACCAAAACCACCTTTACCACCTACAAAAACAATCTCTGGAAAACCACCATTGCCACCTAATATACCTTCTGTGGCAAAACCGCCAACCACTCCTACAGGAGAAAAAAAGGTAGGTAATATCCCTGGAAGTGTATTCGCACAACCGCAGGAAACTTTAAAACCTCAGTTTAGTTCTACAATAGAACAACGTCTATGGGAAGCAGAACAAGCCAAACGACAAATGGAAATCCAGTTGCAAGAACTGCAACGAATGTTGTTAGAAGAACGAGAAAAACTTATGATGCAAGCTATAAAAACAAAAGAAGAAGAGGTGTTGGCAGCAAAAGTTGAAGAAAGTATTCGTGATATACAGGAACGGTTACGTAGAGAAAAACAAGAAAAAGAATTAATTGAAGAAAAAAATCGGTTACAACAACAAATTAAAGAGTTAGAAGAACGGCTTGCAAAAGAACGTGAAACATGGGTTGAAACATTGAAAACACAATTGGAACAACGAGATTTACAAGAACAACAAATAGAACAACAGTTTTTATCCCGTATACATGATTTAGAACTGCGCTGGCAAGAAGAACGAACTCGGTTCCAAAATATAATTAAGTCTAAAGAAGATGAAGTTTCACGAATAAAAAACGAGTATAAAATTCTTGAAGATAAACTTAAATCTGACGTTGAAAAACAAATTGCCGAATATAAATTCCAAAGTAAAATTTATGAAGAAAATATTAAAAATTTAAAAGAACAAATTGACCAAAAAGAAAAAGAAATCTTTTCTTTAAGAACACAACTATCTACTACCATATCTGAATCTACAATAGCAAAGGATAAACTTACACATGAAATAAAAATAAAAGAAGAAGAAATTTCACGTTTACGTAGTATTATTGAAAACATGAAATCTGAAATACGTAGACTTAATGAAGACCGTGACCGTAAAGAAAAAGAATTTTTTATGTTAAAAGCTCAAGTAGGAATATTACAGGCAAGACATAAAATTGAATTAGAAAAACTTAAAGACCATATAAACCAAATTATAAACGAAAAAGAACAGGCTAAGTTACAACTACAAAAAGAAATTGAATATAAAAATTCCCAAATAAAATCTTTATCTGATGAAATACAACAATTAAAACTAGAACTACAAAATACAAAACTTGCATATGAGCAACAGACTAAAAATTATGAAATAAAAGATAATGAAATACAAATATTAAAACAAGAACTAAAAACTTTGTCTGACAAATACGAATCTCAAAAAGAACAAATTGAAATGTTGGAAAAAAAGAATTTACAATTAATCCAGGAAAAAGAAAATCTTGTTAAAGAAATAGAATCTGAACGAGAAGATAAATCTCACTGGATAAAAAAAGTTCAATCCTATGAATCAGAAATTGAAAAATTAAATTCAATTATTAAAGAACAGCAACAAACTACAATTGAATATTCAAAACTAAAATCTGAATACGAAAATGTAAAAAATTCTTTTGAAACCTATAAAGAAAAGTTTAAACAAGAACTGGAAAATTGTGTTAATCAGAAACTAACCCAATATAGACAATACATTGAAGAATTAGAAGCAACAAATAAACATTTATTTGCTGAAATTAGTAATAAAGAACAAATTATTGCAGAACATCTTTCAAAATATCAAGAAGCAGTTACAAAATATACTGAATTAAAAAATAAATATGAAACAGAAGTAGAAAATGTTACAAATATTAAATCAAAATATGAATCTGAAATTAAAAAATTAACTCAAGACCTTACAGAACTTAAAAATTCGTATGAGGAAAAAATAAAAAATTTGGTCATACAATTGAACAATTATGAACAACAACTACAAAAATACCAACAAGAAAAAACATCGCTCACAGAACAGTTTTCTGTTAAACTTAAAGAATTAGACCAAATAAAACAGTATCTCCAAGGATTAAAAGAAGAAAATAAATCGTTGTTGACAGATAAAAAATCTCTTGTTACAAAAGTTTCTGAACTAACTAATGCACTTAAACAAAAAGAAGAAAATATAAACAAAATATCTTCTGAATTATCAACTAAAGAACAAGAAATTAAAGAATTAAAATCTCAATTACAAAACCTTAGTTCTACTATAACACAACTTGAACAATCAATGAAATCCGAACAGGAAAAATTTTTACAAGAAAAAACAAATTATGAAAATTCTATATCTAACCTAAACAAAACTATTGAAGAACAAAAAAATGTTATTTCTAACTTGAACCAAAAAATTGAAGAAATTAAAAAAGCGTTTGAAACTGAAAAATTACAAATAGAAGAAAAATATCAAAACATCATTGCAACAAAAGAAAAAGAACATGAAGCAACAATAGGTAAAATTGATGTCACGTGGAAAGAAATACATTCAAAACTTTTAGAAGAATATCGTGAACTTGAACTAAAACTAAACAAACAAGAAGAAGAAAACAAAAAATTAAAAACACGATTAGAAACAATTTTATTAGCAAAAGAAATAAAAAATCAGCAAAAAATATACGAGGATATAAAAATAGTAGAAGATGTTCCACAAGAAAATATTAAACCAATATCTCAACAGTCGCCTTCAATTTCAGAAAATTATCAATACCAACCTAATGTTGCTACAAAGAAAAATATTTTTATAAAAATATGGTTGTGGCTAACTAAACCTGTGCTTAGGATTTAATATTTTTGTGGTTTTATCAAATGCGAAACTAACAAATAGTTCTGAATTATGGGAAACACACTATAATTTTTTTCAACTATAAAATTGAATTTAAACTTATTTTTTTATATTTAATGAATTTGGCCTTTCTAATATTACTAATCTTTTTTACATTAAACACTACTGTTTTTCCTATGGAAGAGATTTTGTTTAATTTTAATTCAAGAATTAATTTTCCCCTAAGCAACTTACAGGATGATATATCAAAAGCAACAGATTTTTTATCAAAAGGAACTAAAATTTATAAATTAGATAATGGCCTTACTGTTATTTTGAAACAATATCCTAAACTTCCGTTAGTATCCATACAAGCGTGGATTAACGCAGGCTCTATATACGAAACTGACCAGAATAACGGTATTTCACACTTTCTTGAACATTTGGTATTCAAAGGAACAAAAAAATATAAATGTAACGAAATTAGTTCTATAATAGAAAAATATGGTGCAATACTTAACGCTGGAACTTCTAAAGAATTTACAATGTATTTCACTGATATTCCTAAAGAAGGATTAGTTGACGCTTTAGATATAATTAAAGAATTAATTTTTGAAGCTACTTTCCCACCAGAAGAACTTGAAAAAGAACGTAAAGTCGTTATTGAAGAAATAAAACGTTTTGAAGACAAACCTGAAAATGTATTGTATGAAAAATTTAATTCAATATTATTTACCCACACACCGTATAAATTCAGAGTTATCGGTACTACTGAAGTAATCACATCTTTATCACGAGAAGAAATTATAAACTACTACCACACTTTCTATCAACCGCGAAACGTTGTATTAAGCATTTGTGGAGACATAGATTTTTCAGAAATTATGCCGTTAATAGAACAAACCTGGGGTAAATATTCTAACAAAGACAAGTTTATCTCAAAACCTGACCTTAAGGAACCTATAAAACCCTATTCTTTTAGCACACAAAAACATAAAGTACAACACACATATTTTTTATGTGGTTTTTTAGGTCCTGAAATCAATGATGAACTACAATATGCAGGCGATGTTTTATCTATAATATTAGGTGATGGTATGTCTTCAAGGTTATACAAATCTTTACGAGAAGAAAAAAAACTTGTGTATGCGATAGACTGCGGATTTTATACACAGATAGGACCTTCAATATTTTATATTTCAGGCGTTTGTGACCGCAAAAATTTAGAAAAAGTTATTGAAGAAATAAAAAATGAACTAAAAAAAATTGTTACTGAAGGAGTGTCTGAAAACGAACTAAATAAAGCAAAACAAACAGTTATCACACACTGGTATTTTGGTAACGAAACTGTCCATTCACAAGCATCAAATTTAGCTTGGTGGTATATGTTTAAATCTATTGACGAACTAAAGACCTACCTTGCAAAAGTTGATAAAGTAACTAACATAGAACTACAAAAATTTTTATCCACCTACGGTTCCCCAAATAACCTAACCATCTTTGCCCTTGAACCGTAAAAT
>CALJEJ010000005.1 GCA_938074745.1 uncultured Endomicrobiia bacterium | reverse complement strand
AGTCATTGCAGTCCAAAACAAAGCTACATTATTTCTTTTTCACTTTTTCACTTCTTTTCTGTGGACTGTGGACCGTTGACTATCAACCAACCCCCCTATCCACCTACCTGCTTACCACCTATCACCATTTTCGGAGTAGAGCCTTCAGGCTCGTTGGAATAGAGCCTTTAGGCTCGTTAAATTATAAATTTTTCTTCACGAGGATAAATCCTCTACTCCCACGAGGCTAAAGCCTCTACTCCAAAAGCAAAGCTGACGCTTTGCCGTTACAGCTTCTTTTTCACTCTCTCACTTTTTCTCCCTGTGGACAATGGACTGTGGACTATTGACCTTCAACTAAACATTCACTACCCACTACCTGCTACCACCTATCACCTAATTTTATAAACACACCCCTTGGTCCCCTCTTAATAGAGGGGAAGGCAAAGCTTACGCTTTGCCGCTACATTATATCTTTAATTTCTTTTTCACTCTTTCACTTTCTCACTTTTTTACTTTTTCACTACCCCCTACCTGCCACCACCTGTCTTTTTCACTTCTTCTATCTACTGAATTATCCAATTAAACTGTGAAATAAATTTTTTTAACTGTTTATACCGTTGGCTACCGGAATAATTTCTTATTATATCAATAAACGCAGAACCTATTATAAATCCATCTATATAATCAATTACTGGAAGCACATGTTGAGGTTTAGCAATACCGAACCCTGCACATAACGGTTTATCAGTTTCCTTTCTTACTGTTTTTACAAAATTATAAAAATATTTTGGTAAAACTTCTCTTGCACCTGTAGTACCTGTAAGTGTTACTAAATAAACAAATCCTGTGGAATATTTATATACTAACTTACGACGAAATTTCTGAGTCAAAGCAGTTAAAAGAAATATTGTATCAACTGAATATTTTTGACTATAACTAAAAAAAATATCTTTTTCTTCAGGAATAATATCAGGGAAAATTATCCCACTAACACCTAACTGCGAAATTGTATAAAAAAATTTTTCTATACCATAGATTACTACCGGGTTTAAATATGTCATCACAACAGCAGCATACTGTTGATATTTTAATGTTTCTTCTATAATATCAAAAACAACACCTAAATTAACCCTGTTTTGTAACGCTATATACGACGAATATTGTATTGTAGGACCATCTGCTACAGGGTCAGAAAACGGTACCCCAAGTTCTATAATTTTGATACCACTATCTAAAAACAATTTTATAATTTCAACAGTTTCTTTTTTTAACGGAAAACCACAGGTTATAAACGGAATCAACTGTTTCTTCCCTGAAGCAAAAACTGGTTTAAGTTTCATAAATTTTCAGTTTTTTTATAACAATTTCATAGTAAAACTTTCTACGAACTTTTCAGAAAATCTTTTATAATCTTTTAACTTAAACCCTTTAGGATATGACTTACCTTGAGCAAGACCTTCAATACCACATTTGTTTTCAACACAATTTAAACATGCCCCATCACAACTATCTACAGCACGAAATTTTTTCTCAGTTGGTTTACGAACATAAATCGGTATATCAATCCCTTCACAGTTTGTTGATGACATAAAGATTTTATTTAACCCTTCATAAGTGTCTTCATCTACAATTCTGTATTCCATACATAACGCAAACGTAAGATTAGCTTTATCACAAAGATTACGTAAAAAATCAAAAATTTTCATTCTGTAATCAAGTTTTGCGTTTAAATAACCAATTTTTTCTATATACAATTTTTTGTAATCATAATAAACACTTGTCCCGAAATATTCTTTTATCTTTTGCATTACATAATCATAAATTTTTAATGGTATATCCATAACACTTGCTATAATATGTTTTACACCGTTATCTTTTGCCCTAAAAACAATTTCTTTCAAATCTTCTTTTTTGTCAGTGATATACGGCAAAATAGGGTCTATCCGACATACTGAAAAAATATTGTTTTCAGCTAACCGTTTAAAATTGTTAAACAAAATATCCACACTGGCACCGTTCGGAACTAAAATTTTTCTTAAATTCTCGTTAGTGGTTAAAACTGAAACTTGAGCAAAACAATGTTTTTTACAGGTGTTTTTATCATCTGAATCCGATATTTTTATAAGTTGTATTATTTCATCCGGAATTTTACATTTTGTAATAAACTCTATTGGTATGTTATATTTTAAGAACACTTCTATAATTTTTTTTGATAATTGGAATTGACTTTCTATTTCCTGAAACGGGTCTGTCACAGGACTTAAATACCCGCAGGATGCTACATTAAGGTTTTGTATCTGTTGTTCTACAACTTCAGGGAAGTTTTCAAATACAAAAATAGTATTTTCTTTATGAAACAATTCAAAATTTCCCGGTAGTGCACGAGCATAACAAAAAAAACAGCCTACAGAACAACCGTTGTAAGGATTTATAAGTAACCGTTCTGCTGTACACTCACGACGGTTTTTTACCACATACCATCCGTGAAGTTCTTTAGCAGTTTGTACACATTTATATGTATACATTACCAAATTGTAAGTTCTAATAAGTTATTTTATTAACTCTACGACTTTATTAACTTCAGTTGGAGAGTTAACCATTATTATATTACCACTTTTCTTTATTGACGGCAAGTATGTTTTACCAACAATTTTTTCGTCATTAATCCAATAAATCTCAAGCTCAAGATATGTGTTTTTATTCCAAAAAGTTACGTACCGTTTCGGTTCAAAAATGAACAACATACCGTCTATACCTTTAGGTTTTTTCTTATAAAACATCAAACCTCTACGATGTTCCTTTTCTTCATCAGCAACATATAAAATATAACTTTTATTTTCTAAATTGTACACAACTGTTTCATATTTAGGTTTGAAAATTAATTTACCTAAGATTACTGTTATACTAACAAATATAAGGATACCAACAAATATTTTAATTTTTTGTAAACTACGTTTTGTCTTCAGCTTCATTTATACTTTTTACTATATCCACAATTTTTTCTATTGAGTTAATGTCATAATCAGCACCGGTATCTTTTGCATCAGGATGTTCACCCCAACGTGCAAAAACTGTAACCATACCAACTGTTTTAGCACCAACAATATCTCGTTCAGGCCAATCACCAACATACAAAACTTCTTTTGCGTCAAGCTTCAAACGTTGTAACGCTAACAAGAACGGTTTTGGTGAAGGTTTGTATTCGTTAGTATCGTTAAAAGTTATTACAACATCCATCCAATCTATTAAATGTAGGCGTGCTAAACGGTTATAACATTGTTCAGCAGGCGCGTCAGAAACTGTCCCTAACTTAAGTCCCATACGTAACAATTCTTTCAAAGTTGGCATTACACGAGGATACGGATATGTAGCCATATCTCTACCTCGTTGGTATCCTATAATCCCTGAAGCAAGAATTTTGTAGTCTAAGTAACCCAACCGATTTATTATCAGTTCTTCTAAAGCTGTTTGGCTTTCAATATGAGTCTTGCGGTAAATTTTAAAAATTTCTTTTATAATCTCTTCTTTTTCTCCTGGCAACCCAGCGTTTAACATATAATCTACAGCAAGTTCTACTGCAATATTTTTCATTCTCATAAAATCCACAAGTGTGTTGTCTAAATCAAACAATACGGCTTTTATCTTTTTTTCCATAGACAAAAAAAATAAAATTAAGATTTTTTTTATAATTACTAAAAAATATTTCGTTTCTCAACAATTCGGTGTATAAATCTTTAAAAAAAACGTTGATTTAGGAACATAAAATTTTGTAGTTTTTAACTCAGATGGAAAAATTTATTCTATTTATTCTCACAGTAATATTTTGTTCTTTAGTTCACACTCAAACTTTAGACGATATCCGTAACGATATAAAATTTGGTATAAAAGAAAAAAAACTTGCTGCAATAAAACTCTTCTCTAAGTTTAGCAAAAAAGAAGCTGAAGAACTTTTTTCGTTATTAATTTCCGACCCTGACCCGGAAATTAAAATTGCTATACTTAAAGAAAGTAAAAACTTGCCTTTAAACTTTGTCCTACCAAAAATTTTGCCGTTGTTAATTGACACGGATAACAATGTTGTCCAAGAAACAAAAAATTTTTTTATTGAAAACAAATCTTCAGAACAATTGTTTAATTTTGTCCAAGAAAAAATTTTTTCTTCAGATACAGAATTACGAATTGTCCAACAACTTGTTGAGTTACTTTATATCTTTCCTGAGAAAAAAGTTCTTCCTATAATAGATAAAATTTACCAAAAAAATGTTTTTATCCGTTACGGAATATCAGCCCTTCTTAAAAATTACAATGATTCTTATACTTTGAATATTTTATTAAAATACCTATCTGACGAAATACCTGAGATACGGTTAGAAAGTGTTAAATCACTTATTGCAAGAAAAGAATGGCAGACGATACCTTTAATTCTGCCGTTAATAAAAGATAAACATATTGGAAAAGAAGTTAACGATTTATTGTCAAAAATAGAAGATAAAGAAAGTTATACATACTTTTTTTACAGTATTGAGGCTTATAAAGAAAAACCTATTAAAATTCTTTGTATATCTCAATTAGGTAAATCTAAGGATATAAAATATCTACCCACATTAATAGAAATGTATAAATCTGAAAAAGATAACGAAATAAAAACACTCCTACAGACAGCAATTGAAAACTATACTATCCAAGAAGCAGAAAATATTTTTATTTCTTCTCTTTATTCGGAAAAAATGTTAAATATATCTATCCCCATGCTTGTAAAAATCAATTCTTATCGTTCAATTCCGTATTTGTTAAATATCTACCCTAAACTTACTCCTTATTTAAAACAACAAGTGGATAATTTTGTCAGTACAATTTCTGAACCTTCCTTAACATATTTTTTTCTATCGCAGATTAATAACAAAAATGTTAATTTAAAATTTATAATTAACACAATTGTAAACTTTGACAACGATTTGGTTTACGATTTTTTAGAACAACTGATTTTAACAACAAAGGAAGATAAACTTCTTGAACTGTTAACTTCCTGTTTAGTAAGGATAAAAAATATAGAAAAAAAAGTTTTGTTTACTAATTTAATATTTGATAAGAAAAAAAGGGATACCGAATTTCTACAGAAATTGTTAACTACTATGTTGGAAATTGCTAAAACTTCACCAGATAAATGTTCCTTGTGGATACCCAACCTTGTGTATGTATTAGACCACAAAGACCAACAAATAAAAAGTTTGTCTTTAGAAATATTATCTAAAATACTCTCTAAAGACAATGTAGAGATACTTTATTCTCTAATGGAAAACTTATCTTTACAAACACAAAAAATTTGTTTCCAACTAATATTAAAATTCCCTCAACAAAAATTTGTCGCGGTAGTAAAAGATTGGTTTTATAAAACAAAAGATCCTGAAATAAAAATCCTCTGTTGTGAATATGTTCATAAAATAGAACCTTTTATGGTAGAAATCTACTATGACGCTATAAAATCTGACAATATAAATTTACTTAGTTATATTTTAGACATTTTTTTAGAAAAATCTTCGTATTCTGATTTAGAAAAAGTTTTACCGTTAACACTACATAAAACTGATACTATACGGTTAAAAGTAGCAAAACTTTTGTTTACTCATGCTACAGAAAAAGAAAAGAAGTATGTTGTTTTATTACTTAAAGATAAAAATCCTGAAATACAATCTTTAGGTATAAAAACATTAAACAAAATTGCACCACAAGAATTTTTAGAATTCGCACTACAAACGTTAAACTCGCCTTATGAACAGGTACGGATTGAAAGTTTGCTACAAATATCTTCAGTTGGAAATGTAATAGACGAAAAAATAAAGGAATATATTTTCAACTTAGCAAAAAAAGATTCTTCAATAAAAGTGAGAGCTGAAGCTATGAAAACATTGGCTATTTTAGGAATAAAAACTGTGCCTGTAATAAATTTATATTTTGATTCTTTATCTTCTTATGAACCTGAATTGAGAACAGCAAGCGAATTTTGTTTCAACAAAATTTTATCTGGTTCAAAAGAAGATACGGAAATTTTTATTCGTGGATTACGTGCAGAAAAAAGTTATATAAAAAGATTTTTTATAAACCAAATCGGTAGGTTGAAACTGAACCGACCAGAAATTAATGAAGAATTAAAATCTTTGTTGTTAACTTCTTCAGACCTTGAGATTATAAATGATATTAGAACTGTTTTTTCTATAATATTAACAACCAAAGATATTACGTTGTTGAAAGAAATTTATATAGAAGGAAATACAGTATTAAAATGCTGGGTTTTAAAGGAAATAAATAAGTATGAATATTCTTTAGAAGCAGAAAATATATTATTGTCTGCACTAAAAGAACAACAAAGTATCATTAGAGAAACAGCGTTAGAAAATTCTCAAAAATACCTCAGTTCAAAAATTGTATATCAAACAATAAAATATATTGCTGATAACGACCCTGAATACCGTATACGTAATTTAGCAAAAAAACTGTTATCAAAATAAGTAAGAAAGTGAAAAAGTAAAAAAGTGAGAGAGTGAAAGAGTGAAAAAGAAATTAAAGTTTATAAAATTAGGTGATAGGTGATAGCAGGTAGGTGGGTAGTGTGAGAAGTGAAAAAGTGAAAAAGAAAATGTAGCGGCAAAGCGATAGCTTTGCCTTTCCCCTCTATCAAGAGGGGACCAA
>CALJEJ010000004.1 GCA_938074745.1 uncultured Endomicrobiia bacterium | reverse complement strand
AATAACAAAGGTTAACAAGGGAATGATAATTTAGTGGTTAGTGGTTAGTGATTAGTCTACTATAAAGCAAATCTAACGCTTTGCCGCTACAATTTCTTTTTCACTCTCTCACTTTTTCACTTTCTCACTTTCTCACTTTTTTAACTTCTTTTCTACCGTGGACTGTGGACCATGGACTATCAACTCCACACTTCCTACCACCTACCAGCATTTTCTCGGAGTAGAGCCTTTAGGCTCGTTATATTATAATTTTTTCTCCACGAGGCTAAAGCCTCTACTCCAAGTCTACAAAGCAAAGCTGACGCTTTGCTGCTACATTGTTTATGAAATTTTGTAACCAGTAATTGGTAATCAGTAATTAGTATATAAAATTTCCCCTACCTGCTACCACATATCATTTAGCAGTATATCAATCTCGTTGCTACTATTGACATATTTCAAAAAATTTATATAAAAACTATAAAAAAAGGATAAAACTTATGGTTTCACCAATAAAACGGCCTGATTGGGACGAATATTTCTTAAAACTTACTTTTCTTGTAGCTGAACGGTCAACTTGTCGTAGACATCATGTTGGTGCAGTAATTGTAAAAGACAAGCATATTCTTGCAACAGGATACAACGGTGCACCGTCCGGTTGTAAAGATTGTTTAGAACTTGGTTGTTTACGAGAAGAATTAAATATACCTTCAGGACAACGGCACGAAGTATGTCGTGGTGTCCATGCAGAACAAAATGCAATAATTCAAGCAGCAATACATAATGTTAACATTGCTGGAGCGACAATGTATTGCACTCACTCTCCATGTATAATTTGTGCCAAGATGATAGTGAACGCAAAAATTAAACGGTTTGTAACATATAAAGATTATGCAGACGAAAGTTTTAAAAAACTTTTCTTAGAAGCAGGTGTAGAATTTGTTCAACTGCCACTACCAAAACTTGAAATTTCGTTGTTGTTATAATTTTAAAAATTTAGAAAATACTATACTAATCTCATCAAAAACTTTTTTTGGCGAAACAATATCCAACTTTCTTAGTTCACATTTTATCCTATCTAAGAATTCAGGTAAGCTAAAAAACGTTTCCGTGATAACTTCTCCAGCAGGCGGGTAAAAAAATAAAGTTTTGGTTAACAAAAAAAGTAGTTGTTGTTTAGTATATTGTTGTGTTAACCAACTGGTTAATATCACAATGTTAAAAATTCTAAAATTGTATCCTAAGGCAAAACTTATTCCTTCAGTTGTAACAACAAAAATTTTAGCATTAAGAATTATCTTACCATAAGGGTGAAAGAATAAAAATATAACAAAAGAAAAAATTGTTATCCATAACACATTTTTTATGTTAGTTGAAAGAATTTTTATCTCGTTGGTTTGTACTATATATAATATCAACAACACAATAAATATTATTATCTGCATAAAAAAATGTTTAAAAACAAAAATAAGAATTGTAAAAGACAAACTTAACAAAAAAGGAAGATAATTTATGCTATAACCTTCTAAACCAGAGATTTGATAATTTATTTGAACAGTTTCTTGTTTGTCTACTTCAGTATCAATAGTAGAGATTTCTTTTATAATTTTATTAGCAAGAATTCCAGTAATCCAACCAGTTATAACTGCAGAAACACCTAACAACGGAAAGAATAAAAACACGTTTTTCTGTCGAATAAAAAGTAAATAAACAAGAAGTAACTGTGTAATATTATGCACCATTGCACCACAGAGACTTACCCCTAAAGCACTAAACTTTAACATTGTGTTTTGTGTGATGAAATATATTATTCCCATAAAAATCGTTGATGTTATAGCAGAACAAAAACTTAACACAAACGATGGCGATAAAAATGTCCCTAAAAACAACGAAGAAACAACTGTACGAAAAATAGAAATTTTTATTGCTGGGGACAAACCGTAATAAATTATTACAAGTAAACTTACAATATTTGCCAACCCTAACCTCACAGCTGGTACTGGATGTGGGAAAAAAGATTCCAGTATCTGTAACGACGATGCAAGTAAAACTAAAGAAACAATTTTTTTTGTAGAAATGTTGTTCATTATATAGTTAGGACAAAATTATTGATAATATTTTCTGATTTAGTAACTTACAGAATCCACTTTATCTTTTGTTTCTTTAGATAAAATTCTGATATAAACTTTGTTTGGGATACAGATAATTTGTTGATATGGTTTATCAATCCAGCCTGTGTGAATACAGATTTTATGGTTGCAAGAAGATTCTTTTATCCGCACTTTATTATTTTTTATTTCTGCAGTGGCATTTTTAAGTTTGACAATAGCAGGAACTGAAACAAGGTTGGTATAAACGAGAGAATTGTTCTGGTAAATTTCAACTATGTAATTGTTGTTTTGGTATTGCAAGAATGTTTTTATAGAAAAAAAAGGTAGAATAGAAATACATAATAAAATAACACTTAGTAAATAATCAAAAATTGTTATTTTGTATTTCATATAATTTAGAGGTTTATGTTTGAAATTAACTTTTTTATTTGTTCAGAAACATAGAGAGTTAATTTATTTTTTTGTTGTGTTACAACAATATATTCAATTTTATGTTTTTTAGCAAATTCTATCCCTCTTTTTTCTCCGAGAGCAAATATTGACGTTGCAATTGCGTCGGCTAAAATAGGGTCTTTATACAAAACTGTTACAGAAACAATATTTTCTACGGGATATCCAGTAGAAGGGTCAAAAATATGGTGGTATCGTTTACCGTTGACAATAAAATATCGTTCGTAATCGCCTGAAGTTGCTATGGCTGTATCTGAAAGTTCAAGTGTGCAGAGGAATTCATTTTTCTTTCTGGGATGTTGAACTGCAATTTTCCAAAAAGTATTGTTTTTGTTTTTACCTTTTACATAAATATCACCGCCAAAGTTTATCAAAAAATTTTCAAACTTGAACGATTCCAAAATTTCTTTTGCTCGGTTTATTGCATAACCTTTTGCAATACCGCCGAGAGTGAGTTTCATACCTTTTTTCGTAAGAAACACAGTTAAGTTTTTTTCATCTAATAAAATATTTTTATATCCTACAAGAGTTAAAACTTTATTAATTTCTTGTTGTGTAGGAATTGAAAAAGAAGATGAAATGTTATGGTTGTTGTATTCAAACTTCCACAGTGCAGTTAGTACTCCAGTGGTAATATCAAACTGTCCTTTTGTAAGTTCGCTTATTTTTATACTTTTTTTAATCAACTCAAAAACTTGTGGAGAAACTTTTACTGGTTTTATTCCAGACATAGAGTTGATATTTACAATTTCACTTTCTAAAGAATAACCAAAGGTTTTGTCAATTTGTTCAACTTCTTGAAAAACTTTTTTTATTGCTTCGTCAACTTTTGTCTTGTTTGTAGAAATAATTTTTATTTCACAGATCGTGTCCATTAAAAATTTTGTTTGAGAAAATTCTTGTTGTTTGTGTTGTTTGCAAGAACATAAAATAGTAAGAAAAAAAATAAAAAAGAAAAGATGTTTGTTCATAAAAATTAGTTTTATTTTGAAAAGTTTAAATAGTAAAAATTGCCTAACTTTTTTATAAATTAACAAACTCTATTTTTTTGGTTTCAGTATCAAGTATTACGATAGTCCTTTCGTTATAAAGCCAACCACCTGCTTCACCCGGATTGATTATTGTTGTGTTATCAACAGTTCTTAAATCTTTTTTATGAGTATGACCATAGATTATATAATCATACTTACCTGATTTTATAATGTAGTCAATATCATCCGGTAGAGCGTGATAAATAACAAATTGTATAACTTTACCATTTTCTTTAACAGCATATTCTAAAGGTGGGTCTTGAATAGAACCTATCTGCGAATATTTTTCTTTCAAAAACTTTTTTTCTCCGTCGTTGTTACCATATACAAGATGTATTGGACAGGCAAGTTTTGAAAAATGTAAGTAAGTTATTGGTGAGATAATATCGCCTGCATGAAATACTAATTTTACATTTTTAGAGTTAAAAATTTCTACTGCTTTGTCTATTATTGGCATATTTTCGTGTGTGTCCGAAATTATACCTATTAACATAAGTTTTTCTCCTAAATAAAATTTTTGTAATTATACAACTTTTTAAGAAAAAAATCAATGTTCATAGTTCGGTATAACAAACATAAAATTTGTCCTATAATGTTTGTTGTATTATAATTTCAAATTTTGTATTTACCAAATAGGGTTTTAACACAAATTTTTTAGCTAAAAATTTGTCCTAAAGACAACCCATTTTTCTGAAATATGTTAGGATGTTGACCGCTGAACAGTTTTATATTCTATTTTTTGTTGTCTGCTGAGATACAACTATTTTGAAATTTCCAAATGATTAAAATGAGTGTTTCTTACATGGACATTTTTTGCAGTTCCACTGCAAAAAATGGATTTAAGGAGAACTGTTTATGGAAGGACAACTTGTTTTAAAAGGAGTTCGGAAAGTTTATACTAAAGGGAACATTTTTATAGAAGCATTACGTAATATAAACCTTGAGATTGCTAAGGGCGAATTTATCGCAATTATGGGTCCTTCGGGCAGTGGGAAAACGACATTGTTGAATATAATAGGATGTCTTGACATACCTACTGAAGGTGAAATTGTTTATAATGGTGAACAGCTTACAAACCTTAAAGAAGATACACTTGCTGAATATAGAAAAAATAATATTGGGTTTATTTTCCAATCATACAATTTGCTCCCAGTCCTTACAGTAAAAGAGAATATAGAACTTCCTTTGGTGATTGATAAAACAATTTCAAAACGAGAACGAGAAACCCGAGTTATGGAACTTATTGAAAAAGTTGGCCTTAAAGGTATGGAAAACAGGTATCCAAACGAACTTTCTAGTGGGCAAGAACAACGTGTTGCAGTAGCCCGTGCATTGGTTAAAAAACCGCTTCTTGTTTTAGCAGATGAACCTACAGCAAACCTTGATTCACAAACTGCTTTAGAAATTATACAAATTATGAAACAAATGAATGAGATTGAAAACACAACTTTTATATTTTCCACACACGACCCTCAAATAGAAAAGTTTGCTAAAAGAATTATAATTCTTAAAGACGGGATGATAAATTCAGATACTAAAATTAGCCAATAAATTCCGTTTTATAAAAGTTATGATAAAAATTTATGCTACTTAAAATAGCTATACGGAATGTTTTTAGACATAAAAGAAGAACATTTTTTACTGTTTTTACAATGGCTGTAGGACTTATGTTTTTTATATTTTTTGATTCTATGTTTGTCGGTATTGATAGAATGTTAATTGAAGAACTTATAAAATTTCAAGACAGTTCTATTGTCATTTATTCTAAAGAATATGATGAGAACAAAAAAGCGTATCCGTTAAATAAACCAATAAAAGATGTTGATACTATATTAAAAGTTGCTTCTTCAATAAAAAATGTTGAAGGTATAACACCAAGAACACAGTTTCTTGCCGAGTTAATATATTTAGGTAAATCACAATATATCATTGGAACCATAGTCAATCCACAAACAGATACTAAAGTTTTTGACTTCCACAACAGTGTAAAAGAAGGGAGGTTTTTTGACAACAACAAAGAAAACGAAATTCTAATTGGCAGTGTTCTTGCAAAAAAGTTAGGTGTCACAGTGGGTGATACGATAACGTTATCAGCACAAACAAAATATGAGACGTACAATGCAGTAGATTTTGTTGTTTGTGGCATTTTAGAAACAGTGGTTCCTACTATAAACGAATCTACTGTAGTGCTAACTTTTAACTCGGCAGAAGAATTGCTTGATCTTGAATGTACAGTTACTTCGTTACATATAAAAATTTCCTGGCCTAAAGGTGAAAGTATACCTTCTTATACAAGAAAAGTAACAGAAGTTGTTAAAGAACTACAAAAAAAACTTGGAGAAGAATATAAAATATATTCTTTCAAAGAATTATATAACGAGTTTATAATTTTAATGAAACAAAAAAGAATTTCTTCTTCAATTATAATATTTTTTATTTTGCTAATTTCAGCTGTAGGTATTGTTAATACAATACTTATGGCTGTGTATGAAAGAATCAAAGAAATAGGTGTGTTGATGGCTATGGGACTGAAACCTAAAGAAATAAGAAGATTATTTTTGTTTGAAGGCGGATTTATTGGTGTAATAGGTGGCCTGTTCGGTATATTATTAGGTTTTCTTGTGAACTTATGGTTGGTATATTTAGGATGGAATTTAGAAAAAATGTATGGTGAAACAGCAACAGGACTTAAACCGTCACAACTTGGTATGCCTGTATGGGGAACAATATACGGTGAGTGGAACATTTACGCTTTTATATTTTGTTTTTGTTTTGGTATATTGATAGCAATTTTCTCATCATATTTTCCTGCAAGATACGCTTCTAAACTTCAGATAACAAATTGTTTAAGACATGTATAAAGAATGGGAAAAAATAATACAAATGGCAGTAAGGAATATTAAACGAAATAAAAGAAGAACTGTTTTGTCTATTATATCAGTTGGTTTGTCTATAATGCTTGTAGTTGTTTTACAAGGACTTGTAGATGGGCTTGTAGAAAATATTATAAAAAATTCTATAAAGAACGAAACAGGACATATAAGAATAACTACAAAAAAATATTTTGAAGAGATTAATTCTCCGTCAAGTCAACAAATTGTCTATAATCCAGAAAGTGTATTGGGATATATTCTTTCAGATGTCAATGTTTCAATGAAAATAGAATTTGTTACTGAAAGAATCAAATTTCCTGTGCTTTTACAATATAGTGGTAATAACAAAACTGCAGTTTGTATTGCAGGAGATAGTGAAAAAGAAAAAAAGTTGTTGATGCTTGATAAATCTATAATAGAAGGAGAATATTTAAGAAACAAACTTGTAGTAAAAGGAAATAAAAAATATAGAGAAATAATTATAGGGAAAAAATTAGCCAAAATGCTAAATTTAAAAGTAGGTGATACTTTTCCATTAATGTTATCAGGAATAGATTTTGGTGTTAGAATACCAAGTTTTTATGTAAGAGGAATTTTTGAGACAGGACTTAATATGTTTGATGAAAATGTTTTTATGATGAATATTGAAGATGCAAAATATGTTTTAAGGACAAACGGTGGTGTTCACGAAATTCTTATTATGATTAAAAAGTATAAAGAAGCAGAAAAAGTTGCAAAATATATAAACTCGTTACTGTTAAAAAAAGATGAATATAAAAACCTTGTTGCATCGGATTGGAAAACAACTGGCGGGTTTGTAAAAATGATGTACCAAGCGTTGAAAATATACAATTTTTTATACATAGCAATAACTTTTCTTGGTTCATTTATTATTACAAACATTATATTGATGACTATACTTGAGAGAAAACGGGAGATAGGAATACTTAAATCTATGGGGTTCAAAAAAGTGCAAATACTTATGCTATTTACATTTGAAGGTATGGTGTTAGGTACTGTTGGTAGCATATGTGGTGCTTTGTTAGGAATTTTAATAAGTATACCATTGTCTATTTATGGAATAGATTTTTCTAGTTCAATGAGTAATATGAACTTCCCTATGGATAACATAGTTAGATGGAGTATAAATTTAGCAAGTATTTTATCGTCAGTGTTGTTAGGAATTTTAGTTTCGTCAATAGTTTCAGTTTTACCTTCACGATATGCATCTAAAATGAAAACTGTTGACGCGTTGAAGAGTGTGTAGATAAAAATAATGAATTGGTCCCAAAGTTGTATCTGTTAGGTATAACTTCTATAAATTATAAATATTATCATTGGACGGGTAGGATTAGAGGTATGATAAAAAATTTTTTATTTTTGTTTTTTAACATATTTTTTACAACACAACTTTTTTCAATAACTGGAGAAGAAATTTTAAAAAAAGTTGATAAAAACTTAAATTTTAATTCTGCAACAATGAGTGTCCGTATAGAGATTTATTTGCCGAACCAACCTGTAAGAGTAAAAAAGTTTAATGTATGGATTAAAGGTATTAATTCTTATGTTGAATTTCTGAACAAAGAAGATAAACATATAAGATATTTAAAACTTGGCAAAAAAATGTGGGTTTATGATAAAGAAGAAGAAAATACATTTTTAATTTCTGGACATTTGTTAAAACAAGGTATGATGGGTAGCGATATTTCTTACGAAGATATTATGGAATCAGACGAAGTTTATAAGAAATACGAGATTGAACTCTTGGGTGAAGAACAATATAACAGTTATGATTGTTATTTAATTTTGTTAACATCAAAAGTAAAAGATGTAAGTTATTTTAGACGCAAGATGTGGGTTAGTAAAAAACATTTTGTCCCGTTAAAGGAAGAAAGGTATGCAAAGAATGGTAAATTGTTAAAAGTTTATGAAACATCTGAGTTAAAATTTTACGAACACAGAGTGTATCCTGCAAAAAGTGTAGTTTCTGATAAACTTAAAACAGATACAAAAACAGTTGTAATTATTGAACAAGCAAGTTTTGATATATCCATCCCTGAAGATTATTTTTCCCGACGGTATTTAGAACGGTGAAACGGTTCTTATATTTTTTAATGACACTTTTTTTGCCATCAATACTGGTATCACAAAATGAAGTTGTAGATATTTCAGGATATTTTTTTACTTCATCAGGAGTGTTATATCTTACTGAAACTGATGTTTCAACTGACACTTTTTATTTAGGTAGGTCTACATTAAGGTTAAATTTTGTCACCAAAAATACTGAGTTTGCAAAACTTGACCTCAGTGTTGATTTTAACATTTTTTATGGTGTCTATAACAATTTTTTTCCGTTATGGACAAATGTAATAAAACTTAATGATGAAACTGTGTTCACTATAGATATTCGTAAATTGTATCTTATGGTTAAATATGGTATTTTAGATTTTTATTCTGGAAGACAGTTGGTAAAATTTGGCGAAGGATATATATTTAACCCATTAAATATGTTTTCAAAAATTGATTTTGCAGATATAAATTTTACAAGGATAGGAATTGATGCTCTCCGAGCAAAAATACAGGTTTCAGATACAGGATATTTTGAAAATGTTTTTATACCTAAAACAAATCTTCAAGAGAACGAGTTTGCTACAAGGTTAGGATTTACATTAGTTGGCTGGGATGTGTCTACTGTAGGTTATTATCGTAAGAAATTTGACTGGTTATCTTTAGGTTTTTCGTTTAAAGGGGATATTGTTTTAGGTTTATATGGTGAGTTTTTGTACAACTATACAAAAAATGAGAATAAAAGGTGTTACAGTTATATGTTTGGAACAGATTATTCGTTGAAAGAAAAATTTGTGTTTCGTGTAGAATATACTCACAACTCTTTTAATATCAACAACTTTGCTCAAGAAGAAATTTTGTTTTTGCCAAATTATCCATTTATTTCACAACAGTATGTTGTAATACAGTTTAATTTTCTATACAGTTTAATAGATAACATAAATTTATCATATGTAACGAACCTACAGACCAATGCAAACTTTTTAGTTCTTTCATATCAAAGAAACTTGTTGCATAGTGTTAACTTATCTACAACTTTAAGATATACAAACAAAAATTTTTCTTCTATTCCTACTTTGTTAAACTTTGATGCAATATGTTGTTTAGTTGATATAAACATGAGATATTGAAATTAAAGTTAACATTTATTTTAATATTGTGTTTAAAACAAAAATGGTAACAAAAATAGTATTAGCCAGTAAGAAAAGTAAAAGAATATGGACTAACAAAGCGTGTTTAAAAATAGGGAAGATGAAAATTATTGAAATAATAGCGGTTAAGTTCAAAATTATTTTTGACGAAATTAATTTTGTTTGTAAATATAAAATATTTGAAAAATAAATTTTATATTAAAACTACATTAGTTGAATTATACTTGGATTTGGTTGAATCAAAAATAATAAAATCTGTTATTATTCATGATGTTGTATATTTTTTTCATATCAGTGTGTTCTAAAAATTGTGTTGAATATATTGAAAAACAGACAAAAAGTGTTGGGTTCAAAATTATAAATTTTTTTCTTCTATGTTTAAAGTAAAAGAAATTAGTAAAGATTAAGAGATAGAGAATATAATAACATAGTTTGTTCTCCACAAAATTTTGTTTTTTTTAAAATATCAATACTATTAGCAATTATCACAAAAAATACCGAAAGTTGTAATTAAAGAAAATGCAACCTGAAAATTTGGTAATTTTAATTTTTTTATCTACCTACATACTTTTTGTATTGATACCTTCTAAAAGGACATTTGTAGCGGTAGGTTCATCTGTTATCCTTACATTTATATGTATAAACAAATTTCAAACTTCACCACTTTATGGAATTGATTTTAATGTAATAAACATTTTTATTGGAACACTTTTAGTATCAAACTTAATTGTAGAAAGTGGTATTGCAGAATATATTGCTGAAAAAATCGTATTAAAAACAAAAAATGTTAAATGGACAATATTGTTACTTTGTATTGTTACAGGTTTTTTATCAATGTTTTTAGAAAACGTTGCAACGTTGGTTATTGTCTCTCCGATAGCGATACAGATTACAAAAAAGTTAAATCTTAACCCTGCAAAAATACTTTTTGCTTTAGCGATTTCAAGCAATATTCAAGGAACTGCAACATTGGTTGGCGACCCGCCAAGTATGCTTCTTGCTGGCGCAACAGGGATGAATTTTATTGATTTCTTTTTTTATAAAAACAAGCCATCAATATTTTTTGCAGTAGAACTTGGTGCAGTAAGTTCGTTTTTTGTTTTATATTATATATTTTCAAAAGAAAAATATGAAGATTTAAAAATTCAACTTGTAGCAAAAATAAAATCGTGGATACCATTTTATATCCTATGTTTAAAAATTTTAACATTGATATTTGTATCAATTATTATTTCACATTATAAAAAATTAAATTTTTTAACCATAGCTGGTATGATATGTTTATTTTATGGGTTAGTGTCTTTAGTAGTAAAAAAATTTGTGTTAAAAACAAGTTTTCTTGAAGGGATTAAAGAACTTGACTGGGAAACAGTATTTTTTTTATCTGGTGTATTTGTATTAGTAAAAAGTATAGAAATTTCTGGTTTAGTGGAAAAGTTGGGCACAGGGTTGATAAAAATTGTAGGTTCGGACAAGTTTGTAGTTTATACTTTGTTTACCATTTTTGCTATATTGATTTCAGGTTTTGTTGACAATGTACCATTTTTTTTAACGATGATACCTGTAGCAAGAGTTATTTCTGCGAATATAGGTGTTCCGTTAGAACTTCTTTTATTTGGTCTTTTGGTAGGAACTACTTTAGGTGGTAATATTACTCCTACAGGTGCTCAGGCAAATATTGTCAGTTGGGGAATGTTGAAGAAACTTGGCTATAAATCTACATTTATTGACTTTGTAAAACTTGGGTTACCTTTCACAATAGCAGCAGTTTTACCTGCATTTTTGTTTGTTTGGTTTATCTGGAAATAAAAAAATAGAGATTTTTAACATATGGAGTACGAATATTGTGAAATAGTTTTTCCAATACCTTTGAATGTAAGTTATACATATTATGTTCCAGAGGAATTCCGTAAATACAAGTTAATTGGCTGTAGAGTAAAAATAGATTTTGGAGAACAAAAAAATAAAATTGGTGTTGTAACTAAACAACTTACTAAAGAACAGTTGCCTAAGGATATTCTTAATAAAGACATAAAACCTATCAAAAAACTTATAGATTTTGTCCCGTTATTTCATAAAGAACATTTTTATATTGCTGAAAAACTTTCTTATAAATACCTTGTTCCCATCGGTAAAGTGTTCTCCAGTTTTTTCCCTATTGAACATGAAACAGTTTTTACTCAACCTGTTATAGAAAAGCAAGCATATAAAAAAGACTATAAAATAATCTCACAGATAAGTTATCAGCAGATAATAAATAGTAAAGATAGACAATTGTTATTTATTCCTACTACAAGTGAACAAAAATTCAAGTTTTATAAAGATATGATTTTATATTCTATTACAAACAACTTACAATGTTTAATTTTATTCCCTCAGAAAAGTTATATTGAAGATTTCTACAATTATATAGAAGATGAACAATTAAAATTTCAAATATTCGTTTACACTGGAGAAATTTCAGTAAATGAAAGATACAAAATCTGGCAGTTGGTAAATACGCAAGAAATAAATATAGTTGTTTCTACTTGTGACGGAATATTTTTGCCAATAAAAAAAAATAGTATCATAATTGTTGACGAACCTGATGAAATTGGGTATAAAAATCAAACTTTACCTCTTTATCATATCAAAGAAATAATTGAGTATAGATTAGCAATATCTGAAAATAAAATAATCTATACTACATTTTTCCCTTCAGTAGAGTTAAGATATAATGTTAAAAAAACTTTGTTGTTAAATAATGATAAAGGTTCTAAAAATACTTCAATTTCTTTTATTCAAACGATAGACGAAGTCAAAAAAATTTTGTTAAAGGAAGTGTATAAATTCCATCAATGTATAATTTTGTATCCTTACAAAGGGTATGCTAGGTACTTTTTTTGTTTTCGTTGTGGTCGGATGTTTAAATGTTTTTCTTGTGGAAGTCCAGTTACATATATTACTTCAAACTCAGAGTTCAAATGTAAACTTTGTGGACAACGATATAAAAGTTTTAAATGTTCTCATTGTGGGAATGAAAAATATAAAGGTTATGGTGTAGGAATACAAAAAGTTTTTGAAACTTTAGTTTCTTTTTTACCTGAGATAAAATTTGCACGAATAGATAAAGAAGTGCCACAAAAAGTTCATCTAAAACTTATCCAAGATTTTAATTCTCAAAAAATAGATGTTTTAGTTACCACAGTAGAAATTTTGAACTATATTTACAAACTCTATTGGTCAAACATTTCTACAATAATTTTTTTAAATATAGACAGTATGTTATATCGTCCAAGCTATTTAGGATATGAAAATGTTTATAGACTAATTTCTTTGATGAAAATTTTACTTCCTAAAAAAATTCCTACTAATATATATCTTAATCTGGCAAAGAAAGATGATAATTATCTTTCGTTATTATCCGACGCTACTAAATTCTACAGAAATGAACTTAAAATCAGAAAAGATTTGTGTTACCCACCATATTGTAAGTTAATGAAAATAACTTTCGTTTCTTCCAAAAGAAACGAACTTGAGAAAAGTCAATTAGATTTGTTAGTATCCCAAATTAGGCAACTAAAAGATGTTGTTGTATTTGTTCCTGAGGAAATTAAAAAAGTAGTAAACGAGTATCAGTTCTATGTTTTTATAAAATTGTTGGGTAAAAAAAATCAACTGGATAAAATATTATCTATATTAGACGATTTGAGAACTAATGTAATAAAAGATTATGATAAAGTAAAAATATACATTGATTATGACCCAAAAGAATTTTAACAAGTTCATAACATTAGTTTGGTCATTTGTAGTATTTATTGTACTATTATCCACTTCTTATCCTACAATCTCGCCATATAGAGACAGTGGCGATATGATTGTCTCTTCATATACGTTAGGTATTGCACACCAACCAGGTTATCCGTTGTATTCTATATTAGGTAAGATATTTTCATTTTTCGTTGCGTTAGGTAATATTGGATATAGAATGAACCTTATGTCTATAATTTTTAGCATATTAAGTTTTCTTGTATTAACAAAATTTTTTTCTTACGAAGAAAAAACAATATATCATATTTTAACACTTATTGGATGTTCAACATACTGTTTTTTTTCTTCGGTATGGAGTTTAAGTCAAGTAAGCGAAATGTATACTATAGCAGGATTTTTTTTATGTTTGGTACTTTTCTTGTTCAATAAATTAGTATTTACAAAGAATAAGAAATATTTTTATTTAATAATTTTCATTACTGGAATTTCGTTAGGCATACATCTTACATTGATATCAATATTTTTATCTTTGATTCTTACATATCTTGGTTTACAAATTCTACAAAATGTGAAATTGAAATTTACATTTTCTGATTTAATGTTATTTTTAGTTATTTTTCTTTTAGGTCTTACAATATTTTTGTTTATTCCTATTCGGGCATCTACTGGACCTGTATCCAACTGGGGTGATGCAAAAAATTTTTATAGGTTTATACGGTTAGTTACTCGGGCTGACCTTGGAATCTTAAAACTACATCCTGAAGAAAGTAAACTTGAGTTTAGTATTAAAACATTATTGTCTCAAACAGTACATTTTATACAAATGTGGTATAAACAGATTACTTTTTTAGGGGTAATATTGGCAGTTGTAAGTATTGTTTTGTTCATTAAAAGTTCTGATTTAAAAACGAAAATAGAGTTTGTTTTTAGTAGTTTATTATTTTTTATGTTAGGTCCATTGTTTTTTATTTTTTCTAATCTTAACCCACAAAAAGAATCTACTTATGCTATATTAGAACCACAATTAGTATTTCCTGTTTGTATAACTGTATATTGGATAGTGTATGGATTAAAATTTGGGATAAAAGATTTTTCTATATCATCCAAAATAAGAAAACCAATGTCTATAATCTTACCTATATTAATCACGATTTTGTTGTTCAATTTAATATTTAAAAACTATCCCATACATAATCGTAGAAATAAATTTTTAAGTTATGATTATGCGATAAATCTTATGCATACTTTGAAATATCAAAGTTCTCTATATGACCCAGACGATATTACCACTTTTGTACTTAGATATTTCCAGCTATGTCATAATATGAGAAAAGATATAAAACTTATAACATTTTTTAGGACTTCGTGGGGTTATGAACTGTTAAAACAACAATATCCTGAAATTATTCCTGCGAATGTTTATTCTGGAATAGAGTTTGTTACAAAATTTTTATCTGCTAATGTTCATCGTGGTGTTTATGTTGATGTATTACATAAAGTTCCGCAGGGGTATGTTGGTGTTCCTTATGGGATTGTATATAAAGTTCTTCGTTCGCAACAAGAGGAAAACTTTTTTATACTAAAAAAAATTATAAAATTTTTGTTTTACGAGATATATTTTTTTCGTGAAGGTTGGAAGAAAGATTTTTATTCTGATTTTTTTATGAATAAAGTTATAAGTTATTATAGTAGTGGGTTAAATAATATAGCAATTTTGTTACCTGCAGAAGAGGAAAAATTGGTATTTTTAAAAACAGGATTAACTATTGACCCTAATCTTAAAGAATTGTATAACAATTTTGGTGTGTATTATTATACGCTAAAAAATTATCATAAGTCAGCATATTTTTTTAAAAAAGTTTTGTCGTTCAATCCTAAAGATATTGATGCAAAATACAATCTCGCTTTGACATTAAAAATGTTATTTATACAAACAAAGGAAAAAAAGTATATTGACGAAACAGTAAGAATATTAAAAGAAATTATAAGTATCAATCCTGAATATTATTTAGCTCATAATGAACTTGGTGTTATTGAACTGGAGAACAAAAATTATGACCTTGCAATAAAATATTTTAATATAGTAATTTCTTTAAACCCTGAATATTACAACGGACATTACAACTTAGCTTTATGTTACAAACTTAAAGGAGATATAGAATCTGCTAAAAAAGTATTTAACAACTATATTCCCAAAAATGTTTTAGAACAACAGGAAATAACCGAATTATTAAGTAAATGAAAGAAGCAGAATATTATAAAATTCTTCCTTCACAAAAAGTTCAATGTATGTTATGTCCACACAATTGTATAATTTCAATAAACCAAACAGGTAAATGTAGGGTTAGAAAAAATGTTAATGGGAAACTTTATGCCTTAAACTATGGTCTTTCATCTTCTATATCTTTAGATCCGATAGAAAAAAAACCGTTGTACCATTTTTATCCTGGCAAGATGATATTATCCATAGGTTGTTGGGGCTGTAATTTTAAATGTGGGTTTTGTCAAAACTGGACCATTTCACAACAGACAGTTTCTGAAAAATATTCCCAATATATCTCACCACAAGAACTGTTATCTATTGGGTTACAAACTAGAGATAATATTGGCATTTCTTATACTTATAACGAACCACTAATAAACATTGAATTTGTTAAAGAAACAGCGATATTGTTTAATTCTAAGAATTTAAAAAATGTCCTTGTAACGAACGGGTTTGTGAATAAAGAGCCGTTGTTAGAACTTTTACCATATATTGATGCAGCGAATATTGACTTAAAATCTTTTAATCCAGAGTTTTATGAAAAAATCTGTGGTGGGAAATTAAAATTTGTCCTACAAACAATTGAACTGATGGTGTCTCATAAAAAACATGTTGAACTTACAACTTTAATAATTCCTGGATATAACGATAACAAACAAGAAATTGAACAGATAATAAATTATGTTTCTTCGTTATCTAAAGATATACCGTTACATTTTTCTCGGTATTATCCCCAATATGAATTTGATGCACCACCAACACCTATAAATGTATTACAAAATTTTTATTCATTAGCAAAAGAAAAACTTAATTTTGTATATTTAGGGAATGTCCCAGATGAAAAATACAATTCTACCTATTGCCCAAAATGTAATAAGAAACTAATTACTCGTATAGGGTATGACATTCTAATCCATGGGTTAGAAAAAAATTTTTGTAAATTTTGTGGTAATGAAATAAAAATTTTTGTATAATTTTAATAACATGAAACACTACATTTTTTTTAACGAAGCAAAAAATATTGTTTTGTCAACTATTCGTCCACTAAAAACAGAACTTGTATCAGTAAAAAACTCTTTATTTCGAGTTATTGCACAAGATATTAAATCTAAATATGATATTCCGAATTATAACAATTCTGCGATGGACGGGTTCGCTGTAAGAAGTAAAGATACATTAACTGCTACAAAAACTTCTCCTGTGAGTTTGAAAATAATTGGCACAATGCCTGCCGGAAGAAAGTTGAATAAAAAAATACGATATTGTAAAGATAAACCATGCATTTCTATAATGACAGGTTCACCTTTACCCAAAGGGTTTGATGCTGTCATAGAAAAAGAAGCAGTAATAGAAGAAAATGGGTATATAAAAGTTTTTTCTCCGGTAGAGAAATTTCACAATATAAGATTTCATGGTGAAGATGTTGTTCGTGGGGAGACTGTGATAAAAAAAGGTAAACTTATTACTGCAGCAGAGTTGGGTATGATAATTTCCTGCGGGTATAAAAATGTAAAAGTATATACTCAACCGCGAGTTGCTATTATTGCCACTGGTGATGAACTTGTAGAAATTGAAGAAAAAATTTCTTTTGGTAAAGTAAAAAATGTTAACTCATACACTTTGTCTGCTTTAGTAGAAAAAAATTATTGTATTCCGTTAAATTTAGGTATTGCAAGAGATAATTTCTATATGTTAAAACGTAAAATAAAAAAAGGGTTAGATATTGCGGATATGGTATTAATTTCTGGTGGTGTGTCACATGGTGAATATGATCTGGTAAAACCTGTATTACAATCACTTGGAGCAGAACCACATTTTTGGGAAATTAGGGAACGTCCAGGTAAACCTGTGTTTTTTGCAACTTTTAACCACAAATATATTTTTGGTGTTCCGGGAAATGTAGTATCTAATATGGTAGTTTTTGAGATGTTGATAAAACCTGCTTTATTAAAACTTTCCGGAAGAGGACAGTTTATAGATGAACCACTGTATGATGCAATCCTTAAAGAACCTATTAAGAAAAAAACAGGGTTAAGATATTTTATTCGTGGGATGTGTGAATATAAAGATAGCAAATTTTATGTTAGAACTACAGGACCACAAGGTTCAGGGATACTTAAATCAATGTTGTTAGCAAATTGTATCATCATTCTGGACGAAAAAACTGGTTCACTTTCTAAAGGTGATGTTGTAAAAATAAAATTGATATAACTTTTTCGGGGTGTGGCCCAGTGGTTTAGGGCACTCGTTTGGGGTGCGAGTAGTCGTGGGTTCAATTCCCACCACCCCGAAATATTGAAAAATTATAGAGTTAAATTGTAAATTATATGTTGATTAAAAACTTTTGTTTTATCATTTTTTTGTTTATTATGCTTACTAATTTTTCCGATAGTAGAGAACCTGCTGTTGCAGGACAGTTCTATCCTAAAGAAAAATCAGAACTTGTTACAATTGTAAAAACATTTCTTGATTCAGCAAAGCCTGATGTATCTGTAGAAGGCGAAATTTTAGGTATTATCTCACCTCATGCAGGCTACATTTTTTCAGGTTCTGTGGCAGGTTTTGCTTATAAGTACCTTTCTCAATATAAATTAACCAATCCGATAATAATTTTGATTGGTCAGTCGCACTATTATTATTTAGCAAAACCTGTAGTATATAACAAAAGCAATTTTAAAACTCCTTTAGGCGAGGTTATGTTAGAAAAAGAATTTATTTCAATGTTGACTTCAAAAAAAGAACAAATTTTTGATACTGACCCTAAAGCACATCTGCCAGAACATTCGTTAGAGGTTCAGTTGCCTTTTTTACAATGTATATATAAAGAATTTACTATTGTTCCAATTCTTGTTAGCAGATATGATTATGTCCAATCTCAACAAATTGCACAAAAAATTGTAGATGTAATAAAAAGTTATAAAAATGTTTCTTCACGGAAAATTGTTATCGTTTGTTCTACAGATATGTCTCATTACCCTTCTTACGAAAATGCAATAGAGGTGGATAACAAAGCACTTAAGTTGCTTCAATTATATGACCCACAAAGATATTTTTCTGACTTGATAAAATTAGAAAAAACCAAAATTGACAATTTACATTGTGTATTTTGTGCTGAAACTGCAGTAGGTATTACAATGTTGATAACAAAACTTTTAGGTGGGGATACTGTTAAAATTTTAAAATATGCAAATTCTGGCGATGTTAAACAATACGGAGATAAATCTCGTGTAGTTGGTTATTGTGCAGTAGCGTTTATAAGAAAAGTAAACAACGGAGGAAAACAAGTTATGGAAAAAAAAGAGCCTGAATTTAAAATCTCTAAAGAAAACCAAAAAATATTACTTTCTTTAGCACGACAAGCAATAACTGAATATGTTTCTAGTGGTAAAGTAATAGAATATTCTACTGAAGATGAAGAACTTTTGACACCGTCAGCAGTGTTTGTTACATTAACAAAAAAAGGTCAATTACGAGGTTGTATTGGGACAACTTTCCCACAATATCCATTATATAAAGCAGTAATACACTCAGCAATTGCAGCAGCAACCGAAGACCCCAGATTTTCTCCTGTAAGATTAGATGAACTAAAAGATATAAAAATTGAGATATCAATTCTTTCACCATTGAAACGTGTATTCTCACATAAGGAAATAAAAGAGAAAGTTCACGGAGTAGTAGTCCGACGAAATAGTAGAAGTGGGTTGTTCTTACCTCAAGTGTGGGAACATTTTCCTAAAAAAGAACAATTTCTGTCTGAACTATGTTGGAGTAAAGCAGGGTTGGAACCTAATGCATGGCAGGATAGTAAAACAGAACTTTATGTATTTACAGTATTTGCGTTTGAAGAAGAATAATCTGAAACTTGAAAATTATATTTTTATTCTTAACTATTGACAAGCGTAATTTAAATTTTATATTTATCCTTTGAAAAAACCTTGGACATCTTTTGCTCCTCCAGAGGTAAGTTTCTGATAAACACAATTGCCAATTAATGAAAGAAAAATTAATTACATCATTCCAGAACACTTCTTTTCATTTACCTTATTTTTACTACCGAAGTTATGATAAAAACTAAAAAAGTTACAACATTTGCACTTCCTACTTAAAAATAAATTGTATACTTTATAAGGAGGCTAAAAATATGACATTGCAACAAGTAACATTTGACATTTCCTCATTGGCTAAAATGAAACTTTCTGAATTAATGAAACTCGGTAAAGAATTAAAAATAGAACCACTTACTGGGTTAAAAAAACAACAGCTTATTTCAAAAATTATTGAAGCACAAGCACAAACTAACGGACTTATGTATAACGAAGGTGTTTTAGAAATTTTACCAGACGGGTTTGGTTTCTTAAGGTCACAGAATTTTAATTATTTACAAAGTAATGAAGATATTTATATTTCACCGTCACAAATAAAAAAGTTTGGTTTACGTAAAGGAGATACTGTAGGTGGTTATGTTCGTCCACCAAAAAATGATGAAAAATATTATGCTCTTTTACAGATAAAATCTGTTAACGGTGTTGACCCTGAAAAAATTCGTGACCGTGCTCTGTTTGATAATCTTACTCCGTTATACCCTCAGGAACAAATAATTTTAGAAACTGACAAAGATGAATATTCAACCCGTATAATAGACCTTTTAATTCCGTTAGGTAAAGGACAAAGAGCGTTAATAAATGCGCCACCAAGAACCGGTAAAACCGTGCTTTTACAAAAAATTGCTAACGCAATAACACAGAATCATCCTGAAATAAAACTTATTGCCTTATTAATAGATGAACGACCTGAAGAAGTTACAGATATGATGAGGTCAGTAAAATGTGAAGTTATTTCTTCTACGTTTGATGAACCAGCAGAACGGCATGTTCAAGTAGCTGAAATGGTTTTAGAAAAAGCAAAACGGTTAGTAGAAATGCAACACGATGTTGTAATATTGCTTGATTCAATTACAAGATTAGCACGAGCGTATAACACTATCACACCTCCAAGCGGTCGTGTCCTTTCCGGAGGGATAGATTCTACAGCGTTACAACGGCCAAAACGGTTCTTTGGTTCTGCAAGGAAAGTAGAAGAAGGTGGGTCATTGACAATTATCGCTACAGCACTTGTAGAAACAGGTTCGCGAATGGATGATGTTATTTTTGAAGAGTTTAAAGGTACAGGGAATATGGAAATATATCTTGACCGAAAATTAGCCGATAGACGTATTTTCCCTGCAATTGATATTACTCGTTCTGGAACAAGAAAAGAAGAATTACTTATACCAGAAAAAAATTTGAAAAAAATTTGGTTGTTAAGAAAAGCCTTGATGCAACTTACACCAATTGAAGCTATGGAACTGTTGTTAAAAAAACTTAAAGAAACTAAATCTAATGAAGAGTTTTTAAAAAGTATAAGTCTTAAAGATATTGATGTTGAGGGTGTACTTGGTAAAATTTTATAACCAACCCGCCTACTTTTTGAGTTATAGAATATAAATTGAAAACAAAAAAATTTTTTTATATATAACTTGCCAACAAAAAATGTAAATCGTTATTCTAATAAAATCTATACAAGGAGAAATAACACAATGAAACTATTTCTTGACTCTGCAAACATTGAGGAAATAAAAAAAGCCTATGATTTAGGTTTAATTGCCGGTGTAACAACTAACCCTACTTTAATAGCGAAACAACTTTCATCACAATCCCTTTCTGAACAAAAAAAAGTTTTGTCTGAAATTTGTAAAATTTCTAAAGAAATAGATGTTCTTGCAGAACCTGTTAGCACAGATTATGAAAGTATTTTACAGGAAAGTATAGAATTATCTGAAGTGTCACCACAAATTGTTGCTAAAATACCAATTACTACAGAAGGACTTATGGCTGTAAAAGCTCTTAAAGAAAGAAAAATAAGAACTGCATTAACATTAATTTTTTCTGTCCCTCAAGCAATTGTTGCAGCATCTTTAGGTGTAGATTATATTTGTCCTTTTGTAGGTAGATTAGACGATATTGGTCAGACAGGTACCGACCTTGTCAGAGATATTATGACGATTTACAAAAATTATAATATTAAAACAAAAGTTATTGTAGCGTCGGTACGAAATATTAATCATATAATAAAATCAGCAGAATATGCTGCAGACGCAGTTACTATACCTTTCAAACTTATCTCTGAAATGATAACTCATGAACTTACTACCAAAGGGGTACAAAAATTTTTAGATGATTGGAACAAATTAAAGAAGTAATTTCTCGCCATAATAATGATTAACAAAAAATTTTTTGTTCTCAAAATTTTAATCCTATTTTTAGGAATTACACTTTTTTTAGTCCATTCACTATATTATATTTTTGGAACAAAGAAATTGGTTATATTTTATACGAACGATTTACATGGTAGTTTGAACTTGCCGGTGTTATCTTCTTACCTTAACCAACAAAGAAAAAAAATAAAAAATTGTAGTTTACTACTTGACTCGGGCGATTTTTTTCAAGGTACGCCTGAAGGTGATCTCTCCAGAGGAATGTATGTTCTTGAAGTGTTTAATTATTTAAGATATGATGCAGTCACTGTGGGAAACCACGAGTTTGACCAAGGCGAAGAAGTTCTTTTAAACCTTGTCAAAAACGCAAATTTTCCGTTCCTCGGAAGTAATGTTTGGTATAAAAATGGTGTAAAAGTTAAATATTTACATCCATTTATAATTAAAAAAGTTTGTGGAGTAAAAGTTGGTATTTTCGGAATAACTTCTGAAAGAACAAGCGATATTGTATTTAAGAAAGCAGTTGAAAAGTTTAGTTTTGGAAATGAAATTTTTTCTGCTAAAGCTTGTGTTGATGAATTAAAAAAACTTGCTGTAGATATAATCGTTGGTCTTACACATATCGGGTTTGAAAACGATAAAATTCTTGCTGAAAAAGTTCCTGAAATTGATGTTATTATAGGTGGACATTCACATACAGCAGTTAAAAAACCTTTTGTATCACGAAAATATAAAACTATTATATGTCAAACAAATGGCAAAGGTAGAACTGTCGGCTATCTTAAGTTGTGGATAAAAAATAATAAAGTAGTAAGATATAAAAACAAACTTATTCCTCTTGATGATAAAATTTGGGGTGTGGATGAAGTTGTACAAAAAATTCTTAAGCGGTATACTGAAATTGTTGCTAAAGAATTAGACAAACCTGTCGGAGTAACAGAAGTGGATTTAAAAATTAAAAAAGATGAAGAGTCTAATCTCGGAAATCTAATCACTGATATAATGAGGAAACTGACAAATTGTGAAATTGCATTCCAAAACTCTGGCGGAATCAGAGCTGAAATATCTAAAGGTAAAATTACTCGTAGAGACATTTACAATGTTCTTCCTTTTGATAACACAATTGTAACAATGAAACTTTCAGGTAAAAAAATTAAAGAAATATTGGAATTTTCTGTTTGTGGAAAAACTACTTTAATGCAAGTTTCAGGTATAAAAGTAAAATATGATATGACAAAACCTTATGGAGAAAAAATTGTCTACATATTAGTGAATGGTCAACAGTTAAAAGAAGAAAAATTTTATACTGTTGCAACGAACAATTTTGTTGCTGTTGGTGGTGATGGGTATGTAATGTTTAAAGAGGGGAAAGATATAAAAGACACAAACAAGTTGTTACGGGCCGCAGTAGAAGAATATATTAAAACAAACTCACCTATAAAAATTTTTATAGAAGGACGAATACTAAAGTAAATCTTATTTACAAAAAAACCTATTCATAAGCAGAAAACCGAGCAATAGAACCTGAAATTAAATTGGTTTTATAAATTTTTAAGAAAAATATAAAACTTATAAAAAGGAAAATTATAGACAACAACAAACTCAACATCAGGTTCTGAATAATTAATTTTGTATATAAAGAATTGTTTATAATACATTCTCTTAAACTTTCAAACACATAACTGCTTGGTAAGATTTTAGATACGTTTTGTAAACTTGGAGGTAAAGTTTTTATAGGATAAAACACGCCTGAAAATACAGAAAGCACAAATGGTAAAGGCCAACCAAGCCATTCTGCTGCAGGTCCGTGTTTAAAAATAATTGCTGTAGTGAAAATTCCTAACGAAATCCCAAATATTAATAATATCGTAAGTGAAAACCATACTATAACACCTATCTTTACAATATTATATCTAAAAACCAATCCTGCTAAAATACTTACAAAAATTAAATTAACACTTCCTATCACAATACTTGTCAACACCATCCCAGATAAATACTCACTAATTCTAATAGGTGTAGAGAACAAATTCAAAAGATTATTTGACCAAATATCTTCTAAAAATGTTGTCATAATACTTGTATCTACTCGTGTCATAAATTCAAACAAAATTACTGTCCCTAAAACTACTGTTGTAAATGAAAAATTTGTTTCACCTAGTTTAGATAAATATTTTGTAATGAATCCCCATTGAAGAATTTCTAAAAATGGCCACAAAAATATAGCAGTCAATCTTATAGGATTTGTTTGATAAAGAAATACCTGTCGGACAAAAATTGCTAATATACGTTTTATGTTCATGTTTTAATTCTCAGGATCTTTGTCAAAAAGATACTGTTCTTTAGTTAAAAAAATAAAAAGTTCTTCTAAATTTTTTTTGTTGTAGATAGTAAGCAATTGTTTTGGTTCGCCAGAAATTATAATTTTCCCATGGGATAAAAATAAAACTCTATCACAAACTTGTTCAATTTCCGTCATATTATGTGAAGTCCATAACACAGCGATATTCTTTTCTTTAACCACTAAAGAAATTTTGCTTCTTATTTCTTTTGCCACAGTAGGGTCTAACGATGCAGTAGGTTCATCTAATAAAATTAATATAGGGTCGTTAAGAAAAACCTTGGCTAAATTTAATCTTGCAAGTTCTCCTGAAGATAACAAACCAGTCTTTTTGTTTTTAAATTTTTCTAATTCAAACTCGTGTAATAACGAATTTATTTTATGACGTAAATTTTTAATCCCATAAAGTAATCCAAAAACATAAAGGTTTTGCCATACAGTAAGATTACCAGGCATATGTGAGTAAGTAGCTGCAAAATTCATTTTTTCAACCACTAAAGTTCTATTTTTGTTTAATTGTTTATTTTGAATTTCAATTACACCTGTAGTAGGTTCTAATACACCTAAAATCATATTGATTATAGTAGTTTTTCCAGCACCATTAGGACCTAACAACCCTACGATTTCTTTTTGGTTGACTGAAAATGATACATTGTCTACTGCTAAAAAATTGCCAAAACGTTTTGTTAAATTTTTAACTTTTAATATTTCTTGTGTTAGCATAGTATTGTACATAAATTGAAAAGTTGATTAAACAAATATAATTTTGTAGAAAATTTAATACTAAAAATTGGTAGGTAAACAATGTATATAAAAAAAATTACAATAAAAACAATACTCCCCTGTTTAGCTGACCAAACAAAAATACGTTTCCACGCAGAACTTGACAATGATATAACAGAACTTATGCCATATCTTAACCGAATAATTGATTCTGCTATATACAATCCTTACGGACACACGTTAACTATAAAAAAAGATGGACTTGTAACACTTCACCCAAAAGAAATTGCTGCAGGACAGGTAAAAGATGTTGCTACTGCAGAAAAAATTTGTGATTGGTTAAAAGAAAAAATTAATTATGTGTACGAGAATAAGAATAAAATAGAACCGTTGTTTGAACGAAGAAACCAACTTACCGCGTTAGAAATTTATAAGTTACTTCCTCAAACAAACTGTAAAAAATGTGGTGAACTTACCTGTATTGCCTTCGCAGTAAAAATTTTGTCTGAACAGAAGAGCGTTTTTTCCTGTAGCGAAATTTTTGACGATAAATATAGCCAAAAACGTAAAGAACTTTTCCGTATACTTAAAAATTGTGGTTATACCATCCCCGAAAGTTTTGTATAAGTATTTCGGAGGGGGTGGGATTCGAACCCACGGTGACTATTAAAAGCCACACTGGTTTTCAAGACCAGCCCCATAAACCGCTCGGGCACCCCTCCATAAAATTGAATATACATTATTTCTTTTTTTAATTTCAATCACAATAAAAATCTTGAATTTTATAACCCAACTTTCATTTTAGAAATAACGATTAAGAATTTGTGTTCGTAAATTAAAATTATATTCCTACAATAATTGAAAAATAAAAAATTTTTTGATATAACAAAAAAGTTATGCAAATAGGCGTTTCTACAGGTTTTGCTGATAGGTTAGGTATAGATGTTTATTCAGCATTAGATATTGTAAGTTCTACACCAATAAAAATTGTAGAACTGTGGACAGTGTTCTATGGCAAAAAGTTGCATTTTAACTGGAAGGATAAAACAGAAATTCAGAAAATTAAACATCTTTTGACTACTCTCGGTATAACTGTTTATTCAATCCATGCACCGTTTTCTTACGAATACGACATTTCTTCTCCTGAAATAGAAAAACAAAAAAAAGTAATTGAAGATATTAAAGAGATATTTTTTGTTGCTGAAGAGTTTAATGCAAAAGTAGTAGTGGTTCATCCTGCAACAAAACCTGATACAAGCAGAAGACATCTTTCATCTCAAGAATATTTTGAACGACTCACTGCTGCAAAGTACGCTATTAATGAATTTGTAGAGTTTATTATAAAAAATCGGTTAAATATAAAAATTGCTTTAGAGAACCAGTTGCCACATATTATGTTTAGTTATCCTAATGAATTGTTAGACCTTATAACTTCTACAAATCCTGATATTGTTGGAATATGTTTTGACACAGGTCACGCAGAATTGTTCAACGAGAAAAATATTTTGTATAATATGATGGAACAAATGAAACACCATATTATTTCTTTACACATTTCTGACACAGACAACAAAACAGATAACCATCTTGTATTAGGCGAAGGGAATATAAAATGGCATCGTGTATATGAAATTTTACATAGTGTAAATTATCAGAACCCATTTATGTTAGAAATTCTTACACCAATAAATGGTAAAGATATAAAAGAAAGTTTAATAGAGGCTTATAAAAGAGCAAAAATATTGCTTGAAGATTGGTGATCCAAAATATGGTAAAATTTGTCTCTGTGCGAGGAACAAGAGATATTTTTTTACACGAGGTTAAAAAATTAAGGTATATTGAAAGATGTTGTCGTGAAGTTGTAAGTAAATATAATTTTCAAGAAATAATTTTGCCTACTTTTGAAGATAAACAGTTATATCAACGAAGTATTGGCGAAACAACAGATATTGTAGAAAAACAGATGTATGAAATTGTTGATACTAAAGGAAGAAAATTTGTTCTTCGGCCTGAAGGTACAGCAGGCGTTGTCCGAGCGTATATAGAACATAATTTAAAGAACATCTTTCCGTTGAAACGGTTCTTTTATTTCGGTCCTATGTATAGATACGAACGGCCACAAAAGGGTAGATACAGAGAATTTTATCAGTTCGGGATAGAAATTTTTAACGAGCCGTCACCATCAAGCGACATTTTGTTGATAAAAATAATTTTAGAAGTTTTTAATAAAGTTGGCATCAACGGTGTTTTATATATAAATAGTGTAGGATGTGATAGATGTCGTCCTCAATATACTACGGAACTTGTTAAGTATTTAAACAGTATAAAACAATCTCTATGTAATGATTGTAAAATAAGGTTACAACGAAACCCATTACGAATTTTAGATTGTAAAATTGACACTGACAAAATTGTTAACATACCACAGATAACAAATTATCTATGTGAGCAATGTAAAACAAATTATGAAGAAATTAAACAATTATTAAATAAACAAAATATTGAGTATAAAGAAGATAAATTTTTAGTTCGTGGACTTGATTATTATACAAATTTTGTGTTCGAGTACAAAGTTCATTCGTTAAGTTCAACACAAAATACTATTTGTGCAGGAGGACGTTACGATACTTTGATAAAAACTTTTGGTGCTGAAGATACATTAGCCTGTGGTTGTGCATTCGGTATTGACAGAATGATGGAATTAGTTACAATTCCAAAAGGTAGTAAAACCGACATTATAAAAATAGGTATTGGTACAGTTTCTGACGAATATGTTTCTAAAGGGTTTGAAATAGCGGATATGTTAACTCAAAATAATAGTAAATACATAGTGATAGGACCGTTGTGTAAAAAAAGTTTGAAATCGCAACTACGGTTGTTTAATAATGAACAATGTAAATATGTAGTAATTATAGGAGAAGAAATTACACAAAATAAAGTTGTTTTAAAAGATTTTTCTAACAACAGACAAGAGGTGGTTGAAATAAATTTTTTAGTAGAAAAAATTAATAAAATAGAATAAAATTTTTATGAACATATTAATGAAGCAAATACTTATTTTAATATTAATTTTATCCTGTGTACATATAGTAAAAGGAAGCAACGAAGTATCATTTAGTCAAGAAAATGATTTTTATTTTACTTTAGGACTTTCTGCGATGGTTTCACAAAATTATGATATAGCAGAAAAGATGTTTAAAAAATCTTATATAGAAAAAGAAAATAACAGCACATTATTATTTTTGGCCAATACTTATTTTTTACAAAAAAAGTATAATCTTGCAAAACAGTGTTATGAAGAAATTTTTAATAAATATTTTGAAGAATATTCTTTAGAGGGGAAAAAATTTATAAAATTTTTATATGCTGAAAACTGTTTATTTTTAGAAGACTATCTTACTGCAGAAAAAGTATATTCTGAAATAGAAGATGTAGAAGATTTAAAGTTAAGACCGTTAATTTTATATGGTAAAATTTTTGCCCAGTTTAAAATTGAAAAATACAATTCTGTCTTGACAAATATTGCATTGTTGAAACAGTATATTAAAGAAAAAAAATGTTATTTACCTTATGAAATAGAGGAACAACTGGCTTATATCCTAGCAGAGTCGTGGTACAAAAAATCATGTTTTAAAGATGCAGAACGAGAATTTAAAAAATTTGTCTCTATATACAAAAATAGTGAATATTTACCTTACGCAAACCTCAGGTTGGTAGAAATTTTTAATGAACAAAAAAAATATGCTTCATCTGAAGCTATGTTAAAAGATATCCCTTTACAAAAAGTTTCAAAAGATGTTGAAATTGTAATAAAATATAATTTGGCAAGGATGTTGCTTAAACAAGCAAAATATTCTTCTGCAATAAAATTGTATAAACAATTACTTACTACTGTCCAAGACGAGATATTAATATCTCAGATAAAATTTGATTTAGGTTTTTGTTATTTTAAAACCAAAGATTATACAGGTTGTATAGAAATTCTGTCTTCTTTGAAATGTGACGAACCTAAGTTGATAGCAAATTCGCTGTATTTATTAGGTTTATGTCATTACAACTTGGAAAATTATAATAAAGTAATAGAAATATTTACGAAATTAATATCCAAATATGGCCGTAAATATAACCTTTCTACAGATGTCAATTACTGGCTCGCATTAAGTTATATGAATACTGAAAATTATGACAATGCAATAAGTTTGTTCAAAAATATAGTAAAAGAAAAAAGTTCTATATATTCAATCCCTTCAGAATTTTTTATAGCGCGATGTTATCGCAAAATTAAAGAATATGAGATTGCAAAAAAAATATTGACAAGTTTGTTGGAAAAATCTTCTGCACAAAAACTTAAGTTATATATATTATTAGAATTAGCAGAATGTTATAAATCAACTTTTGATTTAGAAATTGCTCAACAGTATTATACACAGGCATTAGAAAATTACAAAGATACTCGGATAGAAAATTCTGATATAGAACTTTCACTTGCAGAGGTATATATAAGAACTGCTAAATATGAAGAAGCAGAAAAGTTAATCAATAAAGTTTTATCTACAACAAAAAATTCCAAAACGAAGAATTCTGCTGAAATGTTAAGTTTTGTTTTAAACTATAACAAAAAAAATTACGATGAAGTTAAAAAGATCGCTGAGAGACTGTTAACCAACGAAATTTCAAAAGATGAAAAAAAATTTATTTTATCTTCCTTAGCACGGGTTTATAGTATAGAAGGTAATTATAATGAAGCAATAAAGTATTTAACTTTGTGGTCTAGTATAACGGAAGATATGGATAAAAAATTTTTAATAGAACAAAAAATTTTAAACTTATTATATACTTCAAAAAAATTTGACGAAATAATAAAAAGATGTGATAATATTTTATCTGTTTACAAAAAAACGTCACAAAAGATGGTGGCGATATATTATTTATTGAAAGTTTATTCAGAACTTAATGATGAACGAAAAATTAAACACTACAGTAAGAGACTCAAAGAAATAAAAGATGACACAATGTTAACTTTTTTGTCTAAAGAAGAAATTTTTAATACTTTTAATATATTGTTAAGTTATGATATGGACACAGCAATAGATGTAGCAGAAATTATCATAAAGAGTGAAATGTTATATCCAAAAGAAATTATAGAAATTGTAAATAAGATAATAGAAATTCCCGTAGTGTCTAACCGTACAGAATCTTTATTACGGCTTGTTTCAATAATAAAACAAAAATTTTCAGACAATTACGTTTCTGCATATTCTGAATATTTAGTGGGTAAAATATACGAATTTAATCAAAAATTTTCCATTGCAGAAAATGTATATAAAAAGATAATAGAGAAATATCCTCAAGTTGAACTGTTAGCTAAAGTATACATATCATTGTTAAAAATATATACTTCTCAAAACAGGCTAGAACTTGTCTCTGAAATAGAAAATATTCTTGTAACAAAATATATTTCTCTACCTGAGGTGGGCAGGTATTTCTATGACACAGCAGTAAAATTTCAAACACAAAAAAATTTTAATGAAGCAATAAAACGCTACGCTTACGTGACTAACAGTCAAGATGTAGAACTGCAAGCAATGGCACAAAAAAAGTTAGGTGATTGTTATTATAATCTTGGTAAATATAAAGAAGCATCAGTAGAATATTTAAAGACCATATATATGTATCCCCAATATACTCAACTTTGTGCTGAAGCACAGTTTATGGTAGGTTTGTGTTGTGAACAAATGAAACTTTATGACGAAGCAAAAAAAGCATATACTAACTCTATAAAAAACTATCCAGGGACACTTTGGGCTGAAGAGTCAGCTTTCAAGTTAAAAAATTTAAAATGAAGTATTGTGAAAACAAATATAGTGTTATTTATTTTACTACTTTTATCCCAAACAACATTTTGTGAAAATACACAAATAGAAGAACCATTATATTGGGAGTTTTATCAAGAACAAAAAATTATAGAAACACCAAATGTTGAATATGAAGATTTTGAAATTTATTCTCCTGAAACTGTTTCTGCAGAAATAAAAAAGTATGATATAACACAATATATTCTGTCTTTACCTACCGTTACTCCTGTTAACACACACATTTTTTTAGGAAATAACATTTTTTCTACCGGTATAAGTTCACAAAGAATCTTCCCCGGGAAAAAATTTAATTTATCTTTCCTTGCTGATACTAAAAATGTAAAATTTAATCAAGAAGACAAAATTTTAACAAAGTTAGACTGTGCTGGTTCATATTCTAAAATTTTTAACAAAACAGTTTTTAGTATTGACGCTGGTATATATTCTTATATTTTTGATACTGACACAAATAGATGTAATATTAGTCTGCAGTTAAACACTTTTAGTGGAGAAAAAATAGAGTTGTTTTATCGTCCTGAAATAAATTTTATTAATAAACTTAGTTCAGGATTTAATTATGTTTATCTTTTTCAAGATGCTGGAGTGGCGTTTATACCGTATTATAACTCTTATTTTGCTTTTGTGATAAATTCTGTATTGTTAGACACTCAAACGGTGAATCTTTATGGTGTAACCTGTAGATTAAAAAATTTGTTATTTGGCAATAACAGTTTTAGGATTAGACTATTAATTCCAATAGATACCAGTTTACTTTATAAAGAAAATTTTTATTACAGTATAATAGCACAACAGAACATTTCTAAAATTAAGTTTGGCTTAAGTTTAGAAAAAAAGTTGTTTCATGAATATGTTAAAAATTATTTTATCATGTATCCCAAAATAGAGATTAATAAAAATGTCACGACAGAATTATCTTATAGTAATGGTTATACTATAACCTTCTCTTACAAAGAAAAAAAGTTAGAGTTTACTGTTGGATGGAAAAATTTAGATTACAATTTTTTCCCGACGTATATTGTGAATAGTCAAAATTTAATACCTTATAGTATACAAAAAGTAAAAATAAGTTCATTATATATAAATTTTATGATTCCAATTTTTACGTTAGAGGCACTAAAGTTTTATGGTGGTTCAGAATATCTTATAAATGCTGAAAATATATTATTTTATCCACGATTTAAATATAGTTTAGGGTTTAATAGCGAATTTAAAAAATTATATTTAAAAATTGCAGTTGAAGGTAATGATGATATACCGATCAATTACGATTCTTTTGTAGAAAAAAGTTGTGTTGGTATGTTTGAAACAGGTTTTTGCTTAACTAATGAAATTTCAATAAATATTTTATACAATTTTATTCTTCAAGGGAAAAATTATTTACAACCATTTATTTATTTAGACCCTTCGGTAATGTTAGGTTTTAAAGTTAAATTTTAAATAAAGGAGAGGTTACAAATGTTGACATATTTTTTAAAGGGCGGAATAATAATGTGGCCATTGTTAATATGTTCTATAATTTCAGTGACGATAATTATTGAACGATTAATTTATTTCCGTAGTATAAAGATAAACCATACTATTGTATCTAAAATTATGGAATTGATTTCACAAAAAGATTTTGAGAAAGCAAAAAAACTTAACGAGAGATTATCCTCCCCGTTAAGAAAAATTTTGTTAACCGGGATAGAAAACTTTTTTTCGGTAAATATAGAAACCAAGCTACAGGATGTTGCAGACCAAGAAATACCTAAGTTAGAACGATATTTACCAATACTTGCAGCAATAGCCTCAGTATCAACTTTGCTTGGGTTCACTGGTACAGTTTTAGGAATGATAAAAGCTTTTGAATCAATTGCACAAGCAGGTTATGCTTCACCACAGGTTGTAGCAAAAGGTATTGCTGAAGCGTTAATTACTACTGCTGCGGGTCTTATTGTAGCAATTCCTACAGTAATATTTTATCATTATTTCAATTACCGGGTAAATAGATATATCCATTTGTTAGAACATTATATTCAGGAATTTTTGTCATTAAAAAAATGACAAAAAAGATATTTATAAAAAATGCTTTCCTTATTGTCACGATGGATGATAACCGAACTAAGTATTCTAATAGTAATATTGTTATTGATGCTAACAAAATAGAGTTTGTAGGCCAAAATGTCCCTAAGGAACTTCTCACAACAGAAACCGAAATTATAGACGCACAAAATTGTGTTGTTTTACCAGGGTTGGTAAATACTCACCATCATTTCTATCAAATTTTGACTCGTGTATTGAAACTAACTCAAGATAAAAAACTTTTTGACTGGCTAGTACATTTGTACTATATATGGGCAAAAATTTTATCTCCAGAAACAGTGATGTTTTCTACCAAAGTTGCTTGTTTAGAACTTTTGCTTACAGGATGTACTTCCTCAGTAGATATGTTTTATGTTTTTGCTAAAAACCAGCCAGAAAACCTTTTAGATTACGAAATAGAAACTGCAAAAGAAACAGGGATACGGTTTTTCCCGTGTCGTGGTGCAATGTCTCTTGGTAAATCAAAAGGTGGTCTTCCACCAGACGAAGTGGTACAAAAAGAAGACACGATTTTAGCAGATTACGAACGTGTTGTAAACAAATATCATAATCCTGATAGATATTCAATGACACAGGTAATTTTAGCTCCGTGTTCACCATTTTCTGTCACAGAAGAATTGTTAAAACAGACAGTAGAGTTTGCAAAAAAAAGACAACTTTTATGTCATACACATCTTGCAGAAACTAAAGATGAAGAAAATTTTTGTATAGAAAAATATGGCAAAAGACCGCTTGAATATCTAAAAGATTGTGGCTGGTTAGAAAATTATTGTTTTTTTGCTCACTGTATCTATCTTACTGACGATGAGATTAAAAAATTATCTCAAGCGGGTAGCGGTGTTTCACATTGTCCCACATCTAACCTTAGGTTAGCTTCCGGGATAATGAAACTAAAAACTATGCTGGATAACAAAGTAAATGTGAGTTTAGCAGTGGACGGTTCCGCAAGTAACGATTCGTCAAATATGTTGTCCGAATTAAGGCAGTGTCTTCTTGTACACAAATATTTTTCTGGTCCTGAAAGTATTTCTGCTGAAGATGTATTTTGGATAGCTACACGTGGTGGTGCAAAAGTTTTACATCGTGATGATATCGGTTGTATCAAAGTTGGCAACGCTGCAGATATTGTAATGTTTAGAATAGATAAGATAGGTTATATAGGTGCTTTAGACGACCCGTTAGCTGCGTTACTTTATTGTGGAGATACACAAATTGCTGATACTGTAATAGTTAACGGCAAGATTGTTATCCGTGAGGGACATTTTGTCAATTTTGATGAACAGAAAATTTTTAGAGAATATATTGAAAAATATAAAAATATAATATATTAAACCATCAATGAAAAGTTTGACAGTTCAAGCAAAGAAATGTGTAGGTTGTAAAGTATGTGAACTTGCCTGTAGTATGACACATTTCAAAACACACAAAAGTTCACTTTCTGCAATTCGTGTTATAAAATACGATGAACTTTCCCGCGATATTCCTGTTGTATGTTTACAATGTGAAGACGCAGCTTGTATGAAAGTATGTGTTGTTAACGCGTTGTATAGAGATAAAACTACTAATGCAGTTGTTGTTGACCATTCAAGATGTATTGGATGTAAACTTTGTGTTTATGTATGTCCTTATGGAAGTATAAGTTTTGATACAGAATATAAACGTATTATAAAATGTGACCTTTGTAATGGTGAGCCACAATGTGTTCTATTTTGTCCTTCAGAAGCAATCAAGTTTGAAGAAATTGAAGAAACTATTGCTAAAGTTAAACATGATATCGCTTCACAACAATTATAGATTATGAGAAAAAGTAAACCTAAAGTTATAGTAAAGTTTTATACTATATTAAGAGAAGCGGCTGGTATTGACAAAACTGAAGTTGAAGCATCAAATCTGCACGAAATGATAAACATACTTAAAGAAAAATTTAAAGAACCGTTTGTGTCAACCTTGTGTGACAGTTCAGGTAAAGTAAAGAATTATTTTACTTTTCTAATAGATGGTAGAACAGTTGACCATAACAAGTTTAAACAGACTAAACTTACTGATGGTCAAGAAGTGCACATTTTCCCACCGATTGCTGGAGGGTGAAATAAATACATACTTAAGGAATAGATAAAATGGCTATTTATATAAACAAAGGGTATAGTCAGAAACTTCTACGAATAAACCTTACCACGAACAAAATTTCTACAGAAACAATCCCTGACAATGTAATTAGTTCGTTTATAGGTGGAGACGGGTTTTTAGCATATTATATGTATAAAGAATTAAAATCCGAGATAGACCCGTTGTCTGAAGAAAACAAAATTTTTATTGCAGTAGGTCCTCTAACAGGAACTTTATGGCCTTCTTCAGGACGGTTTGTAATGGGCAGTAAATCACCTTTGACAGGTTTCTGGGGCGAGTCAAACTGTGGCGGATTTTTTTCTAAAGAAATTAAATCTTCAGGTTATGATTTGCTGATAATAGAAGGTAAATCTAAGAAACCTGTGTATATAACAATTTTTGATGACGAAGTAAAAATTTTGTCTGCAGTGGAATATTGGGGGAAAGATACAAGAGAAGTCACGCTTGAGCTCTACAATAAATACCCGGATTCTCAAGTTCTTTGCATAGGTCAAGCAGCAGAAAATTTAGTCCGTTACGCTTGTGTAATGAGCAATTTATACCGTGCATTTGGCAGGAGTGGTATGGGTGCTGTTTGGGGTAGTAAGAAACTTAAAGCAATTGTATGTAAAGGCACAAAAAAAATTTCTGTTGCCTACCCTGAAAAATTTTATGATTTAGCGAAACAGGCACACCGTCGTGTTATTGACGACCCTCGTGCAAAACAAATGTTTAGATACGGTACAAACCTTCTTGTATCAGCAAAACAAGCCATTGGCGAACTTATTACAAGGAACCATTCCGACGGTGTTTTTGAAGGTGCGGATAAACTTGCTGCTGAATATCTTGCAGAACATTTTAATGGTAGGCCACGGGCATGTTTTGGTTGCAGTAACGCTTGTAAAGAAGTTTATACTACATCAAAAAATAATCCTTGGTTGCCAAATTTTACTGTTGAAGGACCTGAGTATGAAGGGACAGCATTTTTTGGTTCCAACATTGGTGTTGACGATTACGATTTTATTTTATACGCAACTGATTTGTGTAACCGTTACGGGTATGACCAGATTTCCGTAGGTGCAGTGATAAGTTTTATAATAGAATGTGTTCAAAAAGGTGTAGTGAAAAAATCTCAAGTTGACAATTTAGACCTCTATTGGGGAAACAAAGATGCTGTAATACAACTTTTACATAAGATTGCTTTTAGAAAAGGTATTGGCGACATTCTTGCCGACGGTGTAAAACTTGCTGCAGAAAAGTTAGGTAAAGAAACTATACCGTTTGCATTACATGTTAAAGGGCAAGAAATTTCTGGCCAAGACGGAAGAACACACCGTTCTGTAGCGTTGACACATGCAGTAGGAGCTCGTGGTGCGGACCATTTAAGAAGTTTAGTAACAGTTGACCAACTCGGGTATAAAGAAGCTGCACGGAAACGATATTATAAACTTTTTGAAGGGAAAACTAAAAAACAGCAAGAAGAAATTTTGAACCGTCTTTGCAACCCGTATTCTGAAGATTACAAAGCATATGCTGTAAAAGTTACTGAAGATATTTTTTGTATTCGTGATTCTTTAGTTGTCTGTTGGTACACTTGTGGTTGGCCACCAATATTCTGGATTGAAGATTTTGCAGAAGTTTTACCGTATGTCACAGCAGAAGAAAAATTTGCTTCTGTTGACGAGTTGTTAAAAATTGGTGAAAGGATACAGAATATAAAACGACTTTTTAATTTAAGAGAAGGGCTTACCCCAAAAGATGATACTTTACCTGAAAGGTTTACTAAAGAACCCATGCCTTCAGGTCCAGGGAAAGGTCAAGTTGCCAACCTTGAAATTATGCTTGACGAATATTACAAACTTCGTGGCTGGGATAGAAAAACAGGTAAAATTAAGAAAAATAAATTAAAAGAACTAGACCTTGTTGAAATTGAATAACTTCCATACTGTGATATTTTAGTAGTTCTATTTTAAAACTACTCGCAGTTTTATGTTTGACAGAAGGTTAAAAACATATTCTCCTTTAAAAACTCATATACAAAAATTTTTAAAAAGTTAACATAGTCCTGTAAAAGGAGGGGTAAAGATGTTTACAGGCGGGTATGCAGGGAAAATTTTGTATGTTGATTTGGCAAAAGAAAAAATTGAAATTGGAGATTTACCATGGGACGTGGTAGAAAAATATATTGGTGGTGCAGGTCTTGCAAGTAAGTTGTTATACGATTTGATAAAACCCAAAATTGACCCATTTTCACCAGAAAATGTGTTCATGATAGCCACAGGTCCATTAACAGGCACAATGTTTCCACAATCTTCACGGTTCGTTGTAGCAGCAAAAAATCCGTTGACCAACGGTTGGGGTGAAGCACATGCTGCAGGGTTTTTTGGTCCTGAACTAAAATTTGCCGGGTATGACGCTATAATATTTTTTGGTTGTGCTAAAAAGTTAAAGTATTTATGGATATCCGACGATAATATAGAACTTCGTAATGCAGAACATCTTCGTGGGAAAACAACTTTTGAATCTATGCAGATAGTAAAAAAAGAAACTGACGAGTTCGCTGAATTTATAGCGATAGGTCCTGCTGGAGAAAATTTATGTCGTCAATCAGCAATACTTACACGCAACGGTCGTGTAGCTGCACGTTCTGCAATGGGAGCTGTTATGGGTGCGAAAAAATTAAAACTTGTAGCGGTCCGTGGGACAGGGAAAATTGATGTTGCAAAACCGCACGAGTATTTGCAAACAGTTAAAGTTTGGTATGACAAAGTTCTTTCCCATCCGTATACTGAAGGAAGGATTAAATATGGCACTTCGGAACTTATAGATATGATGAACGAGATAGGTCGTTTACCAGCATACAATTTTCAAAAAGGTGTGTTTGAAGAAGTTGACAAAATTTCTTGTGAAGTATATCGTCAGAAATATCTTGTTTCGCCGAGGGCTGATTTTGCTTGTATCCAACGTTGTGGCAGGTTTGTTAATGTTCCGTCGGGGGTGTTTAAAACAAAAGGTAAAGGTCCGGAATACGAATGTCTTGACGCGTTAGGTCCACGTTGTGGTAATTCTGATATAGAAAGTATAATGTATTTACACCATCTTTGTGACGAACTTGGTATGGATACTATAGAAGTAGGTGGGACAATTTCGTGGGCTATGGAATGTTATGAGAAAGGGTTGATTACAAAAAAAGATACTGGCGGGATAGACCTTTCTTGGGGTAATGTTGATAGTATGATAAAACTTACAAAGATGATTGCGTATAGAGAAGGTTTTGGCGACATTCTTGCCGAAGGGTCGTACCGTGCTGCAAAAAAAATAGGTCGTGGGACGGAAAAATATGTTATGCATGTTAAAGGACAAGAAATTGCCTCGCAGGAACCTCGGGCACAAAAGTCCATGGGTCTTGCTTCAGCAGTAGCGGCTCGTGGTGCTGACCATTTGTATGCGTTTCCTGTGTTAGACGAAGGTTCCGTGTTTGACAAAGAAATCCGTCAATGGTATGGAGAGAAGTTTTTACCAGAGATAGGGATTCGGTTGTCAGAAAAAAACAAAGGTTATATGGTGTTCCATAACGAGAACTATTCCGTAGTGATAGAATCGTTAGGCGTATGTAAATATGGTACGATGGTACCACCTGCATTGTATTACGAAGATATAATAAAAGCGATGGATGTAACAGTTGGCTGGGAAATTACGGAAAAAGAACTTAAACTTATTGGCGAACGGATTGTCAATATTAACCGGTTGTTCAATTTGCGTGAAGGGTTGACTGTTAAAGATGATACATTACCTCAACGGTTACTTAAAGAACCTGCGCCGGAAGGAGTGCCTAAAGGGCAAGTAGTAAAACTTGACTTGATGTTGAAAGAATATTACAAATATCGTGGTTGGGATATTAAAACAGGGAAACCTAAAAAAGAAAAAATAGTTAAGTTAGGGTTGGAAAAAGAGTTTGAGATTTTAGAAAGGAGATAGACACGCTATGCAATATTACATTCTTTTAGGGATTATTTCAGGTGTTGTTGGTGGTATATTAGGTTTAGGTGGTGGTACAGTTGTTATCCCAGCACTTGTATATTTGTTTGGGTTTACTCAACATCAAGCACAAGGAATAAGTTTAGTTCTTGTATCCTTACCTGTAGGTTTGCTTGCAGCAGTGAAATACTACCTTGAAGGCAATTTGTTTATAAAAGAAGGTCTTTTAATATCTGTCGGATTTTTAATAGGTGCGTATTTAGGTGCTGAAATTGCACATAAAATACCTGCTACATTATTAAAAAAAATTTTTGGTTTATTTTTAATTCTTGTTGCAATAAAGATGATATTTTTAGAAAAATAAAGAGTTTGTATAATTTTTTGAGGTAATCTATTAAACAATATTGATAACAAAGTATAAAATTTCGTAAAGTAAAAAACTGGCACAATTTTAAAGTTATGAAAATTATTGCTGACCTACACATCCATTCAAAATATTCCCGCGCTACTTCTAAAGACATGTCTATTCCGGAACTTGTCCACTGGGCAAAGTTAAAAAATATCAAACTTTTAGGCACGGGAGATTTTACACATCCCGGTTGGTTACAAGAATTAAAAAAGTATCTAAAACAAATTTCAAAACATACTTTTGAATATGACGGAGTAAAATTTATCCTTACGGGAGAAATAAGTAATATTTTTTCTCGTAAAGGTAAAACTTATCGTGTTCATAATATCATATTTTTACCTGATTTTAATTCAGTAGAAAAATTTAATAAATTATTACAACCGTATGGCGAGTTAGTTTCCGACGGCCGTCCTGTGGTTTCAATAGATTGTATAGACCTTGTAGAACTTGTAAATTCTGTTTCTGAAAATTCCTTAATAGTTCCGGCACATGCTTGGACACCACATTTTTCTATTTTTGGTTCATTAAGCGGGTTTGATTCTATTGAAGAATGTTTTGGCAAGTATGCAAAATATATAAAAAGTATTGAGACAGGATTGTCTTCAGACCCTAAAATGAACTGGCGGTTGTCTAAACTGGACAATATTACTTTAATTTCTAATTCTGACGCACACTCGCCACAAAATTTAGGTCGTGAAGCTAATGTGTTTGATATAGATGATAATGTAGAAGATATTTATAGTGAAATTGTAAGAATTATCACTACTAAAGATAAAAAGAAATTTTTATACACAATAGAATTTTACCCTGAAGAAGGAAAATATCATTACGATGGACATAGAGAATGTAAAATTTGTTGGTCACCACAAGAAACTAAGAAATACAAAGGTATTTGTCCTGTATGTGGTAGAAAGGTTACTGTAGGAGTGTTGAACCGTGTAGAGGAACTTGCAGACCGTCAAGAAACAGAAATTGTTCCTCAGAATGTTATTCCGTATAAAAGTGTTATCCCGTTAATGGAAATTATAGCAGATGCATTAAACTTAGGTAAAGGTACACAGAGAATATTAAACGAATATATATACATAACTACACAGGTTGCAGCTGAGTTTGAAGTTTTGTTATCTCTTAACGAAGAAGAACTTAGGAAAAAAATAAACCCACGAATTGTTGAAGGTATAATGAAAGTAAGAAATGGTGAAGTAGATATTTTCCCTGGTTATGATGGCGAGTATGGAAAAATAAATATTCGTTGGGACAATGCTAATATTACCAGTCAAGAAACTGTCTCTAAACCCAGCAACCAACTTGAACTGTTTTAATTTTTATAAAGAGGAGATAAAATGAAACAAACAATACTTATAGTGCTTCTTATAATTTCTACTCTTGTGTTAGCAGTTTATGAGTTCATAGGTATCTACAATGCAAGAAAAAAGGGTTGACAAAAAATAAGTCAAGGATGGTTACTCACGGGTTAATGATTATTTTTTTAATTATTTTATTAGGGTTGATATTTAATTTTGTGATTCAGTATTATCGTATAACCCGTATATTGTTTTAATATTAACAACAGATGAATAAAAATTCTAAAGGATTCACACTTGTAGAACTGTTTTTAATTGTAATAATTATTGGTATATTGTCAACTTTGATAATAAGTCTATTCCAACACGTAACAGATAGGACAATTTTTGCTGTTGCAAAATCTAATTTAGCAACGTTACAACGTGCTGTTTGGTTATATTATACTACTAATGGAGAATATCCTCAAACATTATACCAACTTGTTACTTCAGGATATATAAACTGAATTCCGTTGTTAAACGTAAAATATCATATTCCATCTTTTGATGTTATAATAAGTTCTTTACCTTATGATAACCAACTTGATGTAGGAAAATGGTATTATGATTACAATAAAGGAATGGTTACTATAGCGTGTACTCATACAGATATAGATGGTGTGAGGATATGTAATTGGTAAAAATTCTGTAAGATGAAAACTAAAATATTTTTTAGCGACATAAAAAAATGTTAAAGAGGTAAATATATGAAAAAATTACTTATAGATGCAAAAAAATGTAGTGGGTGTAGATATTGTGAACTTGCCTGCGTGTTCAACAAAGAGAAAACTCTTCAACCGTCATTATCACGGATAAATGTGTTTTACGACTGGGATGAAGGAGTGTCAGTTCCTGTAGTATGTTTTCATTGTGAAGATGCGCCGTGTATAAACTCGTGTCCTACGGGAGCGTTGTTACGTGATGACAACGATGCTGTGGTGATAGATTATGAAAAATGTATCGGATGTAGGTTATGTACAATAGTATGTCCGTTTGGTACAATAGTGTATTCTTCAAAAAAAGGTAAGATTTTGAAATGCGACCTATGTTCAGGCGACCCTGTATGCGCAAAATTTTGTCCCACGGGCGCTCTGGAATATAAAGAACCACAACAAAATAGTATACATAAACGTAAACTTACAGCAAGGAATGTTTTATCCACGATTATTTCTGAGAAAAGAATCTAATTTTATAGGAGAACTACAATGATAAAACTAAAACTTGTTGACTTAATTTTTGACGATATTTCACAAATGGGGATAATGTTGCTTGAAGAAGTTGTTGAACCGTCACAGGAAAAATCAGCAAGAATAATACCTATCTGGATAGGAATATTTGAAGCGCAGGCTATTTTGTTTAAACTGCGGAATATGTTTTTCCCACGACCGTTAACACACGATTTGTTACGAAATTGTATTGAAACATTAGGTGCCAAAGTTGATTATATTGTTATTTCGGAAGTGAAAGATAACACATACTATGCTCAGATACATTTGTCTTATAAAGATAACAAGTATGTTATAGACAGCCGACCTTCAGATGCAGTTGCGTTAGCAGTTAGAACTGATGCAGAAATATATGTTTCCGAAGATGTAATAAACAAAGTTGGAATGACTAAAGAAGAGTTTATGAAAGAACAAAAAGAAAAGTTTTATAAACAACTGTTAGAACTTACAGAACTTACAGAAGATAAAAAGTTGAAACATTAACCGTATAATTTTACCTTTTATAATGGAGGAATAAAATGGCAAAAAAAGTTTTAGTAGTAAATTATGAAAAATGTTCTGGTTGTAGAATGTGCGAAGTTGTATGTTCATGGCGGCATCAACAAGAGTTTAACCCGGCAAAATCTGCAATACAGATTGTTACTTTACGTGATAAAAGTGTAGACATCCCAATCATATGTCAACAATGTGACAAAGCAATGTGTCAACAAGTATGTCAACCTAAAGCTATCAGTTATAATTCAGAATATTTTGCGTATATCGTAGATGAACAAAAATGTATAGGTTGTAAAATGTGCATTTCTGCATGTCCTGTTGGAGCGATGAATTTTGACCCTGACAAAGGTGTGGCAATAAAGTGTGACCTTTGTAAAGGTGTACCACAATGTGTTCGTTATTGTCCTATGGGCGCGTTGGAATATATTGATGCAGATAAAATTTCTATTAAGAAAAAATATGTTGTTGCAGAAAAGTTTTTTACTGAAATTTTGTCAGCGAAAAGTTTGCACCAAGTAGGTTAATATTAAATTTTTAACTACGGGAGAATAAATATGGATAAAAAAAATTCGTACGCAGGAAAGTTTGTCCGAGTAAACCTTACAAACAAAAAAATAGAAGTAGAACCTACACCTAAAAAACTTCTACGAGAATACATTGGTGGTGTAGGTATTGGCGCACGAATTTTATGGGATGAAACAGATGAAAAAACAGACCCGTTGTCTGCACAGAATAAACTTATATTTCTGACAGGACCGTTACAAGGGACACTTTTTCCACAATCTGCACGGTACGAAGTTGTCTCAAGGTCACCGTTGACAGGTTGGTGGGCACATTCGTCAGCAGGCGGGTTCTTTGGTCCGGAACTAAAATATGCAGGGTATGATTTTGTTATAATAGAAGGCAAGTCTGAAGAACCTGTTTACCTTTATATAGATAACGATATTATCCAATTACGTTCAGCAAAACATCTCTGGGGAAAGACAGTCCCTGAAACGAATGTTCTAATAGAAAAAGAAGTTGGTGATAAACAAGTAAAAATTGCCTGTATAGGTCCTGCAGGAGAAAATTTGGTCAGATACGCATGTATAATGAGCGATTATTACCGTGCTGTAGGACGTTGTGGTCTTGGTTGTGTTATGGGGTATAAAAAACTTAAAGCAATAGCAGTTCGTGGGACAAAAGGGTTAGGTGTCGCTGATAAAGACAAGTTTGATAAATTGTTTAACGATTGGATAAAACGATACACTCCTGAAGGTAAATATTGGGAACATGTTTCTGCAATGAGGACTTATGGCACTTTTGCGTTAACTGATTGGGAAAACGCAATTGGCCGGTTGCCAACAAAGAACCATTGGACTGGATATTTTGAAAATGCAGAAAATACTATAGGTATGCAACCGTTAAAGAACAACCATTATAAACGGCATAAATCATGTTTTTGTTGTGGGATACAATGTAAATATGTATCAGAAGTTCGTAAAGGGAAATATAAAGGTACAGAATCTGAAGGTCCTGAATACGAAACTGTGGAAGCGTTCACTTCAAACTTTTTATCAATTGATACGGACGCGTTAATTCGTGCAAATTATCTGTGTAACATATATGGTCTTGATACAATAACAACTGGGCATACAATATCGTTCGCTGCAGAATGTTATGAAAAAGGTTTACTTAAAAAATCTGATACTGGAAACAGAGAATTAAAGTTTGTAGACAAACCTGAGAATTCTAAAAAAATTATGGAGACAGTGTTGTCTCTTATAGAAGACATTGTTTATGGTAAAGACGAATTTTCTCGGTTGTTACAGTTAGGTTCAAAAAAAGCAGCGGAAGTTCTCGGTGGCGATGCGTGGAAGTACGCAATCCATGTTAACGGTCTTGAAGCGTCAGGTCAAGACCCAAGACCTCATAAATCTTTAGGTCTCACCTATGCAATAAATGTTCGTGGAGCAGACCATTTGACAAGTTTGTCAAGTTTAGACGAACTCGGGTATAAAGAAGAACTTTTACGACGCTATGGTAAAAAACTTGTTGATATTCTTGCAGACCGTTTAGATGAACGGTATAAAGGCTATCTTGTGTCGGAAATGGAAGAATTTTATTCTTTAGTAGATTCTTTGTTGTTATGCAAATATGGTACTATGTGGCCACCGTTGTATTATTTTGACGATTTGTTAGATATAATTCCAATATTTACTGGGTTTGAAGAATATTCTGACCCGAAAGAACTTGAAAAACTTGCTTCACGGATTGTAGATTTACGACGTGCGTTTAACATTCGTCTCGGATGGACAAAGAAAAATGATAGTTTACATCCAAGGTTTACCCAAGAACCTATCCCTACAGGTCCTGCTAAAGGTCAAGTGTGTAATTTAGAACCTATGTTGAAAGAATACTACGAGATACGTAAATTTGATTGGGAGACAGGGTTGCCGTCAGAAGAAGAACTTATCCGTGTTGGACTTCAAGATGTTGCTAAAGAGTTAAAAAAGAAAAATAAAGTTGTGAAGAATCCTAAGATACCAACAACTGGCCGTAAATGGGTTCATTGGTCAAAACGGATAAAATAAAAAACTTATAAATTCTCAACTATGGATAGGTTTCATATTCAGTGGCATATTACTGAAAAATGTAATTTACAATGTTTACATTGTTATCGTGAACCGTGGAGAAAAGAGTTTGGGTTTGACAAACTCAAACTTGTAGCAGACAAGATTATATTTTTTGTAACCACTACGCTTAAATGTAAACTTGTCATAACACTTACTGGCGGAGAACCGTTTTTAAAACCTGAGGTTTATAAGTTAGCAGAGTATCTTGACAAATTTGATGTTGTAGAAACTATAAATTTTATCACAAACGGAACTGTAATCCCTCGCCAACAACTAAAAAATGTATCAAAACTTGGCAAAATTTATATCTCTGTTGAAAGTAATGACGAGGAACTTAACGACGTTATTCGTGGTAAAGGTGTGTTCCAGAAAGTTATTACCAACCTTGAGTGGTTCTCTGAAAATTATGATATAGGTATAATGACTACTTTGTTAAACACTAACATCGGGTATTTAACAGAAAACTTTTTATCATTTATAAAATTTTTTTTCATTCGTGGAGTAAAAGAAATAATTTTTGAACGGTTCATCCCTGTAGGCGAAGCAAGAAAAGTTCAACACGAAGTTCTTACAATAGACAAAATTTTGTTATTTTATTCTCAGATAGCAAATGTGTTAAATATTAATTTTGATGAACTAAAATTATACCCTGCAATAAAACTTGTAAATTATCAAAAGGACAAGTTCAATATAAACAAAATAGAAGTTTACGGTGCAGAATGTATCTGTGGTAAAGACGGGTTTGCAATACTTCCCGACGGTACAGTATACCCTTGTAGACGTTGGGATAACGAAATTTATAATTTTGTTAATACCAGCGAAACAACTTCCTTAAAAAAATTTTTTACCAATTTTGATATGTGGCATAAAAAAAACAAACTTGACTGTTCTAATATGTTTTATTGTTACGCATGGTCAAACTTTATTACAAATTCATCTTTTTCTCAGTTTGATTTGATAGATTAAAACGGAGGGAAGTTATGAAAGAAATAGATTTGTCTGTGACAATTGCAGGAATGAAACTTAGCAACCCGTTGATGCCAGCAGCAGGCCCTTCCTCACGGGACGGGGAAACTTTAGTAAGAGCAGCTAACGCTGGTGTTGGCGCTATTGTATGTAAAACAGTTTCAGTGAAACCTGCGCCAGTCCCACGACCTAATATGATGGTAGTAGACCGTGCAATGTTGACCACTTACCAGTATATTTCAATTAATGGTAACACGTATAGAATTTCTAAAAGTGAATTACAAACAAAATCGGGGATACTTAATACTGAATTATGGACAGAAAAAACTTTGGAAGAATGGCTTGAAAAAGAATACCATATTGCGCGGACAACAGGATTGCCTATGATTGCTTCTGTAGGATATACTCCAGAAGATATGAAAATTATTATACCAAAAATTGCACGGTTAGGGTTTATTGACGCAGTTGAGTTTTCTACACATTATATCCAACCAGGGTTAATAAAAAATATAACAAAAACAATAAAAAAATATTTTGATGGTGCAGTGTTTGCAAAACTTTCTCCACATAACCCTGAAACTATAATCCAGCAAGCAAAAGAAGCAGAATCTGCAGGTTGTGACGGTATCGTAGCAATAAATTCGTTCGGTCCAACATTACATTTTGATATTGACACTTGTAAACCTTTGTTAGGGTCAAAGTTTGGTTATGGCTGGATTTCCGGTGTGCCAATAAAACCGCTTGCAGTACGGTGTGTGTTTGATATTGCAAGAAATGTAAAAATTCCAGTGATAGGTGTTGGCGGAATTTTTACCGGTAGAGATGTGATTGAACACATAATGGCAGGCGCTACTGCAGTACAGATTTGTTCTGCATTTATTTTAGAAGGTGAAAAAGTTTATCCACGGATACTTAAAGAAATTGTTGATTGGATGAAAGAACATAATGTAAGTTCGTTAAAAGAAATCCGTGGGAAGTATATAAAAACAATCGGTAAAGGACAAAAAGTAAAAACTAAAGGCGGATATTCTAAAGTAGACGAAAAATTGTGTAAAGGGTGTCATACTTGTGAACCTTCTTGTGTATACGGAGCAATATCGTTTAAAAAGAAAGATGAACTGCACGAAGTTTGTGTTATAGACAAAACAAAATGTTATGCTTGTGGTCTTTGTGTTTCAATTTGTCCTACGAGGGCAATAAAAATTCAATGGTGAAGTTTATTAAAAGTTAAATACTCTTCGGTTAATTCTGTAAGAACTTAACAAAACAGGAGAAATAATTATGAATTTTACAGTTTCGCAAAAAAAGAAAAATTATAAAGTTAACCCGTTAGAAATGGCTCAACAACAGTTAGAAACCGCTGCAAAAATTATTCATCTTGACGAGGGAATTTTACAAAAATTAAAATATCCAAAACGAACACTTATTGTCTCTGTACCGATAAAAATGGATAACGGCAAAATTCGTGTTTTTAGAGGGTATAGGGTTCAACATAACCTTGACCGTGGTCCCGGAAAAGGTGGAATACGCTACCATCCTGATGTTGACCTTGACGAAATTACAGCGTTAGCAATGTGGATGACATGGAAATGTGCTGTAGTAAATATACCGTATGGTGGTGCAAAAGGTGGTGTTGTTTGTGACCCTCAGAAACTTTCTGAACAAGAACTTGAACGTATTACACGGAGATATATTTCGGAAATAGGATTAATTATAGGTCCAGAAAAAGATATCCCAGCACCGGATATAAACACTAATCCAAAAACTATGGCTTGGGTTATGGATACTTTTAGTATGAACGTAGGATATTCAGTCCCCGGTGTTGTTACAGGCAAACCGTTAAGTTTAGGCGGTTCCCGTGGACGAACAGAAGCTACGGGTCGTGGTGTAGTATATATAACTCAAAAAGCATGCGAGTTTTATAATATAGACATTGAAAAAAGTAGTATTGTTATTCAAGGGTTTGGCAATGTAGGATACAACGCTGCACGAATATTTTACGAATTAGGGTATAAAATTGTCGCAGTGTCAGATGTTCACGGCGGGATTTATAACCCAGACGGGTTAAATATCCCTGAAGTATATAGTTATTCACAAAAAAAAGGTACTGTTGTAGGATATAAACCTGCAAAAAATATTTCTAACAAAGAGTTGTTAGAACTTAAATGTGATATTTTAATTCCTGCAGCAATTGAAGGACAAATTACACAACAAAATGCTCCACGGATAAAATCAAAAATTGTTGTTGAAGCAGCAAACGGTCCTACAACACCACAAGCTGACAAAATCTTAGCCCGTAAAGGAATAAAAGTTGTCCCTGACATTTTAGCGAACGCAGGCGGTGTTGTGGTGTCATATTTTGAATGGGTGCAAAGTTTACAAGCGTATTTCTGGAAAGAAAAAGATGTTCAAGAACGGCTTAAAGAAGTTATGGAAAACGCGTTTAACGAAGTTGTGGAAGTTATGAAACATTACAAAGTTGATATGAGGACAGCAGCAATGATACTTGCAGTAAGCCGTGTCGCAGAAGCTACAAAATTACGTGGGTTATATCCATAAAAAATAAACTAAAAAAGAGGTAAATGTATGACTAAATTTTGGTTTATAGTAATTGTTGTAAATATTCTTACAAACATTTATGCTGATTTAGAACATATAGTAGTTAAAGGTGATACTTTATGGGATATCGCAGGACATTATTATAACGACAATTTTTTATGGCCTAAAATTTATCAATTTAATAAAGACAAAATTCGTAATCCGCATCTAATTTACCCAGGACAAGTTTTTGTAATACCATCTAAAGATAAAATAGTAGATATTTCTTCTTCTACACTACAAAAGGAAACTCAACAGTCAGTTGAAACTGTCTCTGAAAAAATGCAAATAGTTTATACTCAACAACACGAACAAGAAAACCAACAAACTCTTCAGTCACAAGAAGTTGAACCACAAGCTGTGATAAAACAAGAAACACAATTGTTTGTGAAAACTTTTAATTTAAAAGAAAAAGAAATAATAGCAGAAATAATTTCTACTAAAGAAAACAAAATTTTGTGTATTGATGGCGATATTGTATACTGTAAAATGTTGACAAAATATGATTTACGAGTAAATGATGTTTTAGGAATTTATCACATAGGACCAAGTAAATACGATATTTCTTTAAGAAATGTAAAAAAGAACCAACTTACCTATATTGGTAGATTAAAAGTTAAAGAAATAAAAGAAAATGGTATATTCGTTGGAGAAATAAAACGAGTATATTCTCCAGTAACACTGAAAGATGTATTAATTGCTCCCCAGTAAGAAGTTGTTTAAGAGTATGAAAAAATTTATTTTAGTAATAATTCTTGCTGGCACATTTTATTTTTGTTATGATTATTATAAATCAGGAAAATTTAATAATTATTTAGAACAAAATCCTGACTCTGTTATTGCACAAGGAATTGAATACTATATGGGATACATAAATTATATCAGACGTAATTATGGCGGTGCTATTTTTAGATTTAACCGTGTAATAAATAATTACAAAGTAGAAAATTATAAATCTAAATCATATTACCACATAGCCTTATGTTATGAAGAACAAAATTGTATTCCCGAGGCAATAAAAGTTTATAAGTTTTTATATATGAACTATCCCAACAGTTACGAAGGTAATCTTGCTAAAAAGAGGTTTGATTATTTGCTCAGCACAAGAAATTATGCGGAATAAAATGGATAAATTTAAACTCATAACAATTTTGTTGTTAAGTATAGTTTATAATGTAGCTGTTGGATTAGAATATTATATAGAAATTATTTGTGGAAATAACAAAGAAACTTCATATCTTAAAGATGTGATAAAAAACCAAAATTGGTATGTCAATGACAACAAAACTGTTGATATTCAAGAAAATGTTTTATTTATAGGTCCATATGAACTTTCCCAAGCACAAAAAATAAAACAACAAATAAATACTGAACTAAACCTTATTGCTAACATAGTTGCTTTACCTGAAGAATGGACTGAAAAAGACGAAAATAGCCAAAAAATTAATGGCGATACAATTGTTTATGACCAAATAGATGAAGATATAGAAATTTCTTCTTATTCCAGAACTGTAGATGTTCAACTGATAGATAAATATAATGATAAAATAGCCAAAAAAGTTCTTTCTTATGCGATAGAATTATATACTACTCCATATAAATGGGGTGGAGAGAATATTGATGATGGTATTGATTGTTCATATTTTGTTAAATACATATTTTCCCGTTTAGGTATAGTTTTACCTAGGACAGCTAAAGAACAATTTAAAGTTGGAAAACCAATTGATAAAACACAACTACGTTGTGGCGATTTAGTGTTTTTTAAAAAGACATATTATAGAAAATATAAAGGAAAAATAAAAAAATATGAAACTATAAACCATGTCGGGATTTATATAGGAAACAACGAGTTTATTCACGCTACACGTAGTAGAAAAAAAGTTACAATTTCGTCACTACAAGAACCATATTATTTCAAACATTATGCAGGAGCTAAAAGAGTTATCCTAGACTGACAAATATGCAATTTAAAGAGTTTATAAAAAAAGTTGCTAATAGTATAAAAGAAAAAAAGCTTACTTTGAAACAAGTTGCAGAATATGCAGGAATAGATGTGTCATATTTATCAAAAATATTGTCTGGTCAGAGAAATCCACCATACGAAGAAAAAGTAATCGCTAAAATAGCTAAAATACTTGGGTTAGACGAAGATGAACTAATTTTTTCTGCAGGGAAAGTTCCTCAAAAGTATCAACAATATTTTTCTGATAAAAAATTTATTAAAAGCATTATAGAGTTAATGAGAACATATCACAAATATACGTTTGATGATACGGAAATACTATTACAACCACAATGTAGAGATAATAAAACTGTGCATAAAAATATTGCTGAAAAAAACAAGCTACAGAAACTTTTCCCTGACGAACTGTTGTAATTATTATGACTGAATTAGAAGCTCTGATTATATTAAATCAAATTCCAGAGTTGGGTCCTAAAAGAATCAAACGGTTGTTAGAATATTTTGGTAGTGCACAGAAAGTATTTAATTCTTCATTAGAGGAATTGGAAAGTATTGAAAGTATAGGCCCTTCAATAGCAAAAAGTATTTTAGAACATAAAAACAAAATAGACCCACAAAAAGAACTTGATTTGGTAAAAAAATATGGTGCTAAAATTGTAATGTATAATGAAAAAGGATATCCTGTGATGTTAAAACATTTATCTGACGCACCACCGTTAATTTATATCAAAGGTGAAATAAAAGAAGAAGATAATATTTCAATTGCTATAGTAGGGACACGGCGGCCAACTTCGTATGGAAGATTAGCAGTAGAAAAATTAATCAAAGGGTTAAGTAAATATGGTTTAACAATAGTCAGCGGTTTAGCATATGGAATTGACACTTTAGCACATGAATTTGCAATAAAATATAATTTAAGAACAATTGCTGTATTAGGTAACGGTTTAGGTGTTTATTATCCTTCAACAAATAGAAAATTGCAGGAAAAAATTCCTACTTGTGGAGCATTAATTTCTGAATATCCGTTTAGACAGTTACCAAGTAAAGTATCTTTTCCACAAAGAAATAGAATCATTGCAGCACTTTCTTTAGGCACAGTAGTAGTAGAAGCAGATATTCGTAGCGGTGCAATGATTACAGTAAAGTTTGCATTAGAATTAGGCAAGGATGTATTTGCAGTACCTGGAAGTATATTTTCTAAACAAAGTTGTGGGACAAATTATCTTATAAAAACAGGGGCGAAAATAGTCACCTGTGCCGAAGATATAGTGGAAGAAATTTCACAATTAGCAAAATTTGTCCAACAAGAATATAAAAATGTAGGATCAGATTTACAAAAACAACAATCAACAGAGATGTTAGAATTAGATGAAGAAAATTTGCGTGTGTTAAATATTATAAAATCAGAACCTCACGGGATACATATTGATAAACTACAAAATGTTTCAGGGATAGAAATGCCAAAATTAATGTCTATAATTTTTAATCTTGAATTAAATGCAAAAATAAAATCGTTACCTGGGAAAATTTATATTAGTATTTGTTAAAAAATAGAAAGGATTTAATAAATGGACCTTATAATAGTTGAATCGCCAACTAAAGCACATACAATTTCAAAATTTTTAGGAAAGAAATTTATAGTAAAAAGTTCATATGGTCATGTTAGGGATTTACCTAAAAATAAGTTAGGTGTTGACGAAAATAATGGGTTTAAACCACAATATGTGATTTTGCCTAAAGCAAGAAAAGTTTTGGATATGTTAAAAAAGTATGTAGATAAAGTTGAGAATATATATTTAGCTACGGATTATGACCGTGAAGGCGAATCTATTGCTTGGCATCTTGTCAACGCATTAAAATTGGATGAAAGTAAAGTTAAACGTATCACTTTTCACGAAATTACCCCACAAGCAATAAAAACTGCGTTAGAAAATCCGCGTACCATTGATATATCTTTAGTAAATTCACAACAAGCCAGACGTGTACTTGATAGGTTAGTTGGGTATAAGTTATCTCCATTGTTGTGGAAAAAAATAGTAAATAAACTTTCAGCAGGTAGAGTACAGTCAGTTGCTTTGAGATTTATTTATGAACGAGAAAAAGAAATTAGACAGTTCGTCCCACAAGAATATTGGACTATAGAGGCAGAATTTTATAAAAATTCTACAACGACTACTATAAAATCAAAACTAAAATTTATAGGTGAAACAAAGTTAGATAAACTAAGTATCAAAACACAACAAGATGCAGAAACAATCGTTGAAGATATAAAAAAAGAAAGTATTGGAAAAGTAATAGCCGTTACTACTGAAAAAAAGAAAAAATCTCCGTTACCACCGTTTGTTACTTCAACATTACAACAAGAAGCTTCATGGAAGTTTAAATTTTCGCCGTCGAAAACAATGGCTATTGCACAGAGTTTATACGAAGGGGTGGATTTGGGTGGTAATGAACGTGTAGGATTAATAACTTATATGAGGACAGATTCTGTTTACGTATCTCCGTATGCAAACGAAGAAGTTAGAAGGTTTATTAGAGAATGTTATACTGAAAAATATTTGTTCCCAACAGTAAGAAAATATAAAACAAAAATAAAAAATGCGCAAGAAGCGCACGAAGCTATCCGTCCTACAAGTGTTTACCGAACACCTGAAAAAATAAAAAAATATCTATCAGAAGAACAGTATAAACTTTATAAACTTATCTGGGAACGTTTTGTTGCTACACAAATGAAAGATATGGAATATGAACATACTATTGTGAATATTTCAGTTAGTGACAAATATATTTTTGAATCCGAAGGAAAAATGATTATCTTTGACGGATATACAATTCTTTACCCTGAAGAGAAAGAAGAAACATTGTTACCACAACTGTCTCTATATGAAGAACTTCAAATTAAAGATTGCGTTGCAAAACAACATTTTACAGAACCACCACAAAGATATACCGAAGCCTCTTTGATAAAAGAATTAGAAAAACATGGTATAGGTAGACCTTCTACTTACGCAACTATTGTAGATACATTGAAATCTCGAGGTTATGTGAAATTAAAAGATAGAAAATTTGAAATCACACCTTTAGGAGAACAGGTAATACAGTTGTTGATTCAGTATTTCCCTGAAATAGTAGATAAGTCATACACCGCTAATATAGAAGAATTATTAGACGAAGTTTCTGAAGGCAAACGTGATTGGGTAGAAGTTGTAAAAATGTTTTATGACCCACTAAAAAAATCTTTATCTATAGCAGAAAAAGAAATAAAACCTAAATCTGAAATGAAGACAGATATGAAATGTCCTATTTGTGGTAGTGTAATGATAGTTAGGAACAGTCGTTTTGGAAAATTTTTATCCTGTCAGAAATATCCACAATGTAAATATAAAATGGAGTATAACGAAACTAACAAAACCAACTGAAATAGATTAGATTTTAGATACATTGTAAGTATGAATATAAAAGAAAGTATTATAAGAGAAATTGATAAAAAAGCAACATTATCTGATGAATACAATAAACTTATTGTTAAATTTAAGACTTTTTTAGTAGGAGAACGAGGGTTTTACGGGAATACAGTAAATTCTTATATTTTAGATATTGAAGAATTTTTGTTATTTATAACCTATAAATTAGGAATTAAACACATCAATGAAGTAAACAAACTGGTAATACGAAGTTTTGTTGCAGAGTTACAAAAGTTAGAATATAAAAAATCTTCAATTGCAAGAAAAATTAGTAGTTTAAAAACTTTCTTTAAATTTTTGGTTAAAAAACAAATTATTGAAAAAAATCCGTTATTATATATCTATAATGTTAAACGGGAAAAATTGTTGCCTAAATTTTTAACCAAAGAAGAAATAACAAAATTGTTAGAACTTATACAACCAAAAGATTTTTTCACTTCACGAGATAGGGCAATTTTGGAACTTTTATATTCTTCAGGATTAAGAATATCAGAGTTAGCAGGGTTGAATGAAAATGATATAGATATGTATGAAGGTATAGTTACTGTAGTGGGTAAAGGAAATAAAGAACGGATAGTTCCTGTTGGTGATGTTGCATTAAATTATATTAGACAGTATCTAAACTATAAAACTCAAGCTGGGTTTGTAAATAAAGCATTGTTTTTAAACAAAAATGGTAAAAGGTTAACTGTGCGTGGAATAAGAGGAATTCTTTCAAAATGGATTACCCTTGCAGCATTACATAAAAAAGTTTCACCACATACGTTAAGACATACTTTTGCTACACATTTATTAGAAGCGGGTTGTGATTTACGTAGTATCCAGGAAATGCTCGGACATAAAAGTTTATCAACTACAAATATTTATACACATGTTACACTTGAACGGTTAAAAAAAGTTTATGAAACAGCACACCCAAGAAAGTAATATCTATGTTCTAAAATATAAAATATATATTCCGGAAAAACATATGTATGGTTGTATAATAATCACTTCTGATATAGAAAGGAAAAAAATATTCAAAGTAACAGCAGTTGTCTCTATCAATCCTGAAGTTTACGAGATTGATATTAAAAGTAGTTGGGAAAATGTAGAACGTGAGGTTTTACGCTATAGACTACAAAATGCTACTTTGTTTGATACAACCAAAAGACTATATTCAGACATTTATAAAAACGAAGAAAAAATATGTTTGTCATTAAAAGAGAATGATATTGATGTGATAAAAGATATTATTTTAAAATCAATTAATGTTTCAGATACCGATAAGAAAATGAAATATATGTTTGATATAGAAAAATTTGTAATCAGAGATTTAAACAAGTCAAATTTTGTTACACCTCACAGAGAGTTACAAAACCAAACATATAAACTGTTAGAAGAAGAGAAGTTTTATATCAAAACGAAACCTGTGATAGATAACAATTCAGGAGTGCCTGCTAATAAACTAAAACCAAAAAAAGAGCTTTTATGTGAAATAATTGACCGTCGTGAAGTGGTTAAGTATATAACAGAACTGTTATTTGGTAAAGGGCAAAAATATATCAGTGGCAAAATTGTTGACATTTCAACTTCAGGCAAATATTATGAAATAATTTTGAGTATTACGCCTGTAATATACACCAAAATTGTTGTAGATAAACAAGAAAAACTTAAGTTGGTTAACCGAGGTTAATCTTTATATGGAAGAAAAAAATATAGAACTTTCTTCTTATGATTTACTATCTCGTGAATTAAATTCTGCACAGAAAGAAATTGCAATTGCTGTACTGCAAATGTTAAGAAAGAAATTTTTACGCCAGAAAGAACAATGGAATAAAATTTACGAAGCAAAACAAAAAGAAATTGCTGCTTTGCAATCAAAACTTGCTGAAACAGAGTCTGCTTTACAGCAAACAAAAGAAGCGTTGGAATTAGCACAAAAGATGGAGTTGGAAAAAATTAAAAAAAATGTTGAAGAACTACAAAAACAAAAAGAACGTGAAATATCAAAATGGCAAATGATAGAAAATGAAATAAAAACATTTAAAGAAATTACTTATTCTGCAGAACAGAGGTTAAAAGAAGAATTACAAAGATATCAAGAATTAAAAAAATTACATGAAGATAAAATAAAAGAATGGGAAACACAATTTGCTAAACAAGAATCAGAAATACTTCAACTAAAAGAGGTTATATCTCAAAAAGAAGAACAAATTGTCAAAGAAAGAAGTAATTACGAAACTATAATTTTGGATTTAAAAAAAGAAATTGAAAAAATAAAAGAACATGCTGAACAACAAAAACAAGATTATGAGACAAAACTTGCTGAAACTTACGGCGAAATAGAAAAATTGCGTGCTACAATTGGTGAGTTGAAGTTGGAGATTCAAAATTATAAAAATGAAGTTGATAAACTTAACGAAATTTTACAACAAAAAGATATTTTAATTGAACAAAAAGAATTGGAAATAAAAAGGTTCCAAGAACAAGCAGAAATTGAACAAAAGAAACTAGTTGAACAACTACGACAACTACAAAAAGAACTTGACACAGATAGAATTTTCTCAGAAAAAAAACAGAAGGAAATAATAAACCAATATGAAGAAAAAATTAATATTTTAAACCAACAAATTGCAGAGTTGAACAAAAAATATGAAGAAGAACATAACTCAAAATCTATTCTTGAACAACAAATTGTACAAAAAGATGAAACTATATCTGTATTAGAAAGTAAGTTATATAATTATGATAAGATAAAACAGCAAGAGTTTGAACAGTTAAATACTCAAATTTCAAAATTGAACGAAAAATTACAAAAAACTATATTAGAACTAAACGATGTCCAACATAAGTATGAAACAGAATATAAAAACAGGCTTGTAATGGAACAAAGATGTTCTCAGTTAGAGGAAGAAAAAAATAACTTGGTCCAACAGTTAAATTCTGAAATACAAGTTTGGAAAAAAGCGTTGGAAGAAGAACATCAAAGAACAGACCAGCAGTTAAAAGATACTGTAGAAAGATATGAAAAAATTCTTGCTTCACGAAATGACGAAATTGAAAAATTGCAAAAAGAACTTAATGATATTCAAGCAGAATATAACGAATTAAGAAAAATATATCAAGAGCTAAAAATCCAAAACCAACAGTTACACTCACAAGTAGAATATTTGGAACGAAAAGTTGAAGAACAAAACCTGCAGTTACAAACAGAACGAGACAGATGGGCTGAGATACTTTCTAATGAACGGACAGAGTGGGAGTTAAGAGTGAAAAGTTATAACGAAGATTTTGAAAAAGTAAAACAAGATTATGAACAAAAAATTAGTGAATTAAAACAAACTTGTGAACTTTTGTTGTCACAACAGCAAAAATCTGAGTTGGAATATAAAAAATTAGAAAGTATAAATGCAGAACTTTCTTCTAAAGTATTATCTTTAGAAGCAGAAAAAAAAGATCTTACAACACAAATTCTAAAATTGCAAGAAGAAACACAACAAAGAATTTTAGAAAACAAAGAGTTTTATGAAAACATAATTAAATCGTTGAACACCCAAATTGATGAGTTACAACAAAAAATATCTAACATAGACGCTGAGAAAAAGAAAGAAATTGAAGAAATTGTTAACAAATATAATCAAGAGATAAAAGTTTTAGAAGATAAACTTTCTTATGAACAGCAGAATTTTGAATCTACAAAATTAGACCTGTTGAAAAAGATTGATATGTTGAATTTAGAGTTAGAGAAGTTACAACGAGACAATGAAATTTTAAATAATATTAAAAAAGATTATGAAGAAAAAATAAACCAAAAAGAGCACGAATTTCAGTTAAAATTAGAACAGAAAGATAAAAAAATAGAAGAAATCACTATACTTTTAGAAGAAGAAAGAAAAAAGAAGTCTATTGAAATAGCACAAATTGTTGCAAAAAGTGAACAACAAAATAATGAACTAAGGAAAATGTTAATTGTAGAACGAAATATTTATGAAACAAGAATAAAGGAACTGTTGGCTCATGAAAAAGAATTGAGGGAACAACATCAACAAGAAATAAGAAATTTGTATAGAGAAATAAATAACTTACGTGAAATGTTATTAAAATCCGAACAGGCTAAAGAACTTCTCCAACAAAAAATTCAATTGTTACAACAAAAACTTACTAATACAAAACCTGACTAATCTTTATTAAAACTATCCATTTTTGGATACAAGTATATGTCCATAAATTCTAAAACGATTAATATTGACGTCAACAAAACGATATTTTTTGTTGATGGTAATGCGTATATTCATCGTGCATATCATGCAATTCCTTTGTTAACCACGACTTCAGGGTTGCCAACAAATGCAGTGTTTGGGTTTGTCCGTATGATATTAAAAATAATAAAAACTTTTAATCCCAAATATTTAGGTATCTGTTTTGACAGTTCAAAACCTACTTTTAGACATAAGATTTTTTCTGATTACAAGGCTACAAGAAAAAAGTTAGATGATGAACTTAAGATACAAATTCCTATTGTGCATGAATTTGTAAATATTCTTAATATCAAACATATAACTATTGATTCATACGAAGCAGACGATGTTATAAGCAGTTTAGCAAAAAAATTTTCTTCTGAAGGGTATAAGATAATTATTATTAGTGGAGATAAGGATATACTTCAGATTGTGGATAAAAACATTATTGTTTATAATGAACATAAAGATGTGTGGTATGACGAGATTCAAGTTAAACAGAGATATGGTGTCCCACCGAGTTTATTAGTAGATTATTTTTCTTTATTAGGGGACAAATCGGATAATATAGTTGGGGTTTATGGTATAGGAGAGAAAACAGCACAACGTATTGTAAGCGAGTTTGGCGATTTAGATAACATTTATGCAAATTTGGACAAACTTGACTCTAAAACAAAAGAAAAGTTAATTAATGGTAAAGAGAATGCATATAGAAGTAAACAACTAATAGTTCTTTGTAGTGATATAAAAGAGTTACAACAATGTAATATTGAAGATTTTAAACTTAGAAATTACTCCAAACAAGAACTTATAGAATTTTTGAATAAATATGAAATGAAATCTATAATTGCAGAAATTACTAAAGACAAATCGCACATAAAAAAGTTTGTAGACAAAGATGTCCTCCAGTTAGGTTTAGATTTTTCGTATAAACCAACAATTTCTAAAGTAGATATTTATGAAACAGATTTGTCTATAAAAGAAAATTCTATGTTGATTACTACAACTAGAAAATTTCATGAGTTAATCTCAAAAATGTCCACCTATGAAGAGATGTCTTTTTCATTAGTTACCTCAGATAAAAATAAAATTTTAGGTATAGCTGGTATATTGATTAAAAAAACTTCATCTCAAAAAGATAATGTTTTAGAAAATGGGTTACGATTTTATATTCCTTTGGTTCAACATAAAAGTTTAGAAAATAAACAAATCACGATTTTAGAAAAGTCTGAGTTTGTACAGTTTATTAATCTTCTGTTAAAAAATGACAAACTTAAACTTGTTAGTTATAATTTTAAATACCAATTAAAAATTTTGTACGATATGCTACCACAGATTATAAATTTATCTGCGGCACAATTGTTTGATATTTGTATTGGTGATTATTTGTTAGACCCTGATAGGAAAGATTATACACTTAATTCAATTGTAAATAGATATTTAAAACAAGAATTTGTTGCTGAAATTGTTTTTCCAGAAGATATAGATATTTCAATTTTTCCTATAGAAAAATTTATGTTTAGAATTTTAACTACAATAGAAAAAATTTATCTTGCATGGCAACAGATTGAGCATGAACTTAACCAAAAAGGGTTAATGCAGTTATATACTGAAATAGAGTCAAAATTAATAACTGTAATAGCGCGAATGGAACATACGGGTATTATGGTAGACCTTCAATATCTTAAAACATTAAAAGAAGAAATAGAACAAAAAATTTCTTTACTAAAAAGAAAAATTTTTGATATTGCTGGGTTAGAAATAAATCTTAATTCACCTAAACAATTATCATTTTTGTTATTTGAGAAATTAGGTTTACCAAAAATAAAAAAGAAAAAAACAGGATATTCTACTGAAGAGGAAGTTTTGCATACATTGTATAATCTTCATCCTATTATTCCTTTATTACTAGAATATAGAGAAGCAGGGAAACTTAAAAATACGTATATTGACCCTATAACTCAACATATTAATCCCGTAGATAATAGAGTTCACACGACCTACAATCTTACAGGCACTTCTACAGGTAGGTTATCTTCGGAAAACCCTAATTTGCAGAACATACCTGTAAAAACCGAACTTGGTAAAAAAATACGAAATATGTTTATTGCTGAAGATGGGTATAAACTTGTGAGTTTTGATTATTCGCAAATAGAGTTACGTATCCTTGCACATTTTTCAAAAGATAAAAATTTAATTTCTGCGTTTATGGAAAACAAGGATATTCACACAATGACTGCAATTGAAGTGTTAAATTTGAAATCTCAAAATAACGAAGTGACAGTTACTTCTGATATACGTCGTATAGGTAAAACAATAAATTTTGGTATTATTTACGGTATTACAGCAGCTATGTTGGCTAAAGAACTTGGTGTAGATTCTACCACAGCACAGGAATATATTGATAAATATTTTACTACTTATTCGCAAGTAAAACAATGGATTGAACAAACAATAAATTTTGCCCGAACAAACCGTTTTGTAAGGACAATGTTTAATAGAATTCGTCTTGTTCCAATGATTCTTTCTGATAATAAAGCGTTAAAACACTATGCTGAACGAATTGCTGTGAATACTACTATTCAAGGTACTGCTGCTGATATTATAAAACTTGCTATGATAAAAATTGATAATTTAATTTCTAAAGAGTATAATTATACTGATGTACGATTGTTGTTACAAATCCACGATGAACTTATATTTGAAATTAAAAACGAGATTATAGAAGAAGTAGTTCCAAAAATTAAAAATATTATGCAGACAGTAGTACCTCTTGAAGTTCCGTTAGTTGTTGACGTAACTGTTATGACTCGTTGGGCCGAGGGATAATAATTATGAAAACAATAGCTGTTACTGGTAATATTGCAGGTGGTAAAACTACTGTGTTAAACATAATAAAATCTTTAGGGATACCAGTGATATGCTGTGATACGGTATATCACAACTTGTTGAAAACAAAAAAATCAATTAGTAAAAAATTGGCCAATGAGTTGACCGATACGATTCTTTCAAAAGAAGGGTTTGTAGATACTAAAAAACTCAGAGATTGGTTAAAAAATAATCCTGCTAAATTGCTAACAGTTGAAAAGATTGTTCATCCAGAAATTTTAGGTTATGTATATAAACAGTTAAACAAATACAAAACTAAGGGTGTCAAGATAGTTGCGGTAGATATTCCTTTATTATATGAAAAACATTTGGAAAAAAAATTTGATTTTGTGCTTACTGTATATTGTACAAGAAAAATACAAGCTCAACGACTTCTTTCTCGCGGGATAAATTTGCAAGAAATAAAATTTTTGTTATCTCGTCAGTTTCCAATAAAATATAAAATTGCGCGTTCTGATTATGTTATTAACAACAGCAACCTCACAATTTCAGATTTAAAAAAGAAAGTAGAAAAGATAATAAAAAAAATAGAGTCTGATTGTTGAAAAATAAATTTTTTTATTATATCATACCCAATAAATCTTATTAGCAGGAAGGAGACAAACAGTATGACTAAAATCTTACCATCTATTGCAAAAGTTACAAAATTTAATTATCCTATTGACCGCAAATGGTACTTAATAGATGTTGCAGGGAAACCTTTAGGTAGAGTTGCGAGTATAATTTCTCAGTTGCTTATGGGAAAAAACAAACCATATTACTCTCATGATAGAGACTGTGGCGATTTTGTAATAGCGATAAACGCAGGTAAAATTCTTCTTACGGGGAAAAAATTGGAACAAAAAATGTATTTTAAACACTCAGGTTTTTTAGGTAACGCAAAGTTTATCCCATATAAAAAACTTTTACCTCAAAAAGCAGATTTTGTATTAAAAGAAGCAGTAAAAGGTATGTTACCGAAAAACAAACTTCGGGCAAAAATGATTAAACGGTTAAAAATTTTTATCAACAGCGAGTATAAATGTCCTGTTAAAGATATTATAAAAAAAGAAATCTAAAACAGAGTTTTTCAGGAGGATGAAAATATGGAAAACGTTTATACTGGGTTAGGTAGAAGAAAAACTTCAATTGCAGTTGTTTCATTAAAAGAAGGCAGTGGGAAAATTTCAATAAATGGAAGGAGTATAGATGACTTCTTTGGTGGGAATATTGTTCAAAAAATTTCTGCAGTGTCTCCTCTTACAATTACAAATTTGAAGGATAAACTGGATATTGAAGTAAAAGTTAATGGTGGAGGAATTACAGGCCAAGCCGATGCTATAAAACTTGCAATTGCCAGAGCGCTTGTAAAGTACCGTCAAGAACTAAAATCTATATTGAAAAAAAATGGAATGTTGAAACGAGACCCAAGAATGGTAGAACGTAAGAAATCCGGTCAACCAAAAGCAAGAAAAAAGTTCCAATGGACAAAACGGTAATTCAAGATTCAGTTATTTTATATACGTCTCTCTTCGTAAAGAACAATCCATACTTCAGCAATTTTTTATATTGAATGAAAATTACGTTACAAGAAATATCTCAAATAGTTGAAGGTAAACTTATTGGCGATGGTAACATTGTTATTACAGGCGTGGGCGATATTGAATTAGCCCAACCAGGCGAGCTTAGTTTTATAAAAGATGAACGGTTTAAAGAAAAAGTTTATACCACCAAAGCCTCTGGTGTAATTGTTCCTTTAGGGACAGGGAAATTGCCAGTTGCTACTATAGAAGTTCCCAACCCGTACCTTTCGTTTGTTAAAATTTTAAATATAATTTATTTGGAGAAACGAACTTTTTATCGTGGTATACATAAAACTGCAATTTTAGGTAAAAATGTTCAGTTGGGTAAAGATGTTTCTATAGGAGCGTATACAGTTGTTGGTGACAATGTTGTTTTAGGTGATAATACAGTAATATGTTGTAATGTTTATATTGGTGACAATGTTAAAATTGGTAATAATACTTTTATCTACCCTAACGTATCTATCAGGGAAGATACTGTTATTGGCAACAATGTCATAATTCATTGTGGGAGTGTTATTGGTAGTGACGGGTTCGGATTTTTACCTGAGGCACAAAAGTATATAAAAATACCTCAAGTAGGTAAAGTGATTATAGAAGACGACGTGGAAATTGGTGCTAATGTTGCAATAGACAGAGCAACTGTTGGTATAACACTTATTGGTAAAGGTACAAAGATAGATAATCTTGTCCATATAGCACACAATGTTACTATTGGTGAAAACTCAATATTGTTAGCACATGTTACAATTGGTGGTAGTACAAAAATAGGCAAACACGCAATTTTTTCAGGCCAGACAGGTGTTATCAACGGACTTAAGATTGGCGACAATGTTACCGCAGCAGCAAGAACAGGTATACTTGAAGATGTTCCTGACAATTCTATAATTTGGGGTATGCCTGCAGGACCGTTAACTCAACAGAAAAAAATTTTTTTATCTCTTCGTAAACTACCTGAAATGGTAAAAAAAGTAAAGTTGTTAGAACAAAAACTCGAGTTGTTAGAGAAAGAAATCAAATCAATAAAAAAATAGGGCCACTTGGCTCAGAGGTAGAGCACCCGTTTCACATGCGGGGGGTCGCAGGTTCAAATCCTGCAGTGGCCAAGTGGTAAAAATAAAAAAGGACATTATTACACATCTAAAGGAGGGGTAAAAATTATGAAAGATGTAATGAAACAAATAATAACCTACTCGTTTATACTTAGTAGTATAGTGTTACTTTTTACAGGTTGTTCCACTACACCTAAAGTAACACGTATAGGTGTAGAAGAACAGATTGACCTCAGCGGATATTGGAACGACACTGACTCACGGCTTGTTGCTTCGGAAATGATTAATGATGTATTATCTCGTGGATGGTTAGAAGAATTTTTGGCTGAGAAAAATAGAAAACCTGTTATTATTGTTGGAACTATAAGTAATAAATCTCATGAACACATTAATACTGAAACTTTTGTAAAAGATCTTGAACGAGAACTTATAAACTCAGGTAAAGTAAAATTTGTAGCTTCTAAAGAACAAAGGGAAGAAATTCGTGAAGAAAAACTTGACCAAATGGCTCATGCAGAAGAAACAACTGCAAAACCGCTTAGAAAAGAGACAGGTGCAGATTTTATGTTAAAAGGGCAGATAAATACTATACTTGACGAAGCAGGTAATACTTTGGTTAAATATTATCAAGTAGAACTTGAACTAATAGATATTCGTTCACACGAAAAAGTGTGGATTGGCCAGAAAAAAATTAAAAAAGTAGTCCAACGGCCTAAAACAAGGTTTTAAAAAAATTAGCACTGTATAGAAATGTAATAAAATGAACAGAACTCTTATAGCAGTTTTATTAGTAGTTATTTTTATTTTCAGTTGTGCAACACAGTTTACTTATTATGACACTCTTAGAAGATTAATAGGTTCTGAAGATTATGCCAAAGCAAGTTCGTTAGTGGAAGAAAAAAAAATGGTAGAGTATGGAGAAAAGAATGCTTTGTTATACTGGATGGACAAAGGTATAATTGCACATTATGCTCAAGATTATGAAACTTCAATTTCAGCGTTTGAACGTGCAGAAAAACTTGCTGAAGAATTGTTTACAAAAAGTATTTCTGAAGAAGCAGCAAGTTTTCTTACTTCTGATTATGCGAAATCGTTTTATGGGGAAGATTTTGAACGAGTGTTTATAAATGTATTTCAGTCGTTAAATTATTTACTTCTTAGAAAATACGAAGATGCGCTCGTAGAAGCACGAAAAGTTGACCATAAACTTAGGACGTTGGAGGTTAACTATGGACATAAAAATGTGTATAAAGAAGATGCGTTTATGAAATATCTTACAGGTTTAATCTATGAATCGCAGAATGAAATTAACAATGCGTTTGTGTCTTTAAGACAATCGTTAGATATATATACCACGAACAATAAAATTTATCAATTTTCTACACCTAAAGATTTAATTATAAGAATGTTAAAACTTGCCAATTATTTAGGATTTAAAGATGAGATAAAAGAAATTTCAAATAAGTTCAAAAGTCAGTTGGAAAATCTGGATTATCAAAATTTAGTTTCTCAGAGAAATAAATTTGGTGAACTTGTAGTGATTCATTACAACGGTTTTGCTCCGTACAAGGTAGACCATTTTATTGAAATTTCGTTTGGTGAAGGTTGGGCGTATGTGGGAAGTATGAAAGTTTCAAAAGATGAAGAAGCTGATGTACAAAATGCAAGACGGCTTGCAAGAAGTATTGCTTCCAATGAACAAATAGTAGTAGCATTTCCAAAATATGAATCTGTTCCAAACCAGATTGAGTCTGCAGAAATAGAGATATTTAACAATAAAAACGAAAAAGTTGCTTCAACAAAAACTTTTTTAGTTGAAGATATAGACACTATTGCAAGAAAATGTTTAGATGATAGAATTGCAAGGATTCGTGCCAAAACCATAGCACGTGCTGCAGTGAAATATGTTCTAACACATGCTGTTTCACAACGAGTACAGAAAAATACGGATGAGTTTACAGGATGGTTAGCTAAAAAAGCGTTGCAAATAACCGCTGCTGCTACAGAAAAAGCAGATAAACGTTCTTGGAGATTGTTACCAAAATATATTTCTTTTGCTATGAAAGAACTTGAACCTAACAATTATAGGTTAGAAATAAAGTTTGTTGACAGAAATAACCAAGTTGTAGTAAAAAAAATTATACCAGAAATAAAAATAACCTCTGGGAAAAAATCGTTTCTTATCGTTAGAACAGTTTTGTAATATTATGTCTGTAAATTCCAAGTGGTATTTTGGTCAGTTTGGTGGTAGGTTTGTTCCTGAGACACTGTATTTCCCGTTAGAAGAGTTAGAACAGGTATATTTTAAATTTTACAAGACTAAAAAATTTTTATCCGAGTTAAACTATTACTATACCACTTATGTAGGAAGGCCTACACCACTCTACTATGCAAAAAATCTTTCCGAATATTGTGGGTTTAAAATTTATCTTAAACGTGAAGATTTGTGTCATACAGGAGCACATAAAATAAACAATACTATTGGTCAAGCATTGTTAGCTAAAATTATAGGTAAAAAACGTGTTATTGCAGAAACAGGTGCAGGTCAACACGGTGTTGCTACTGCGACAGTTTGTGCGTTGTTTAACTTACGTTGTGTGGTATATATGGGAGAAGAGGATGTGCACAGACAACAAATAAATGTTTACCGAATGAAACTTTTAGGGGCGGAGGTTGTCCCTGTAAAAACTGGTAGTAAAACACTTAAAGATGCAATTAACGAATGTTTACGAGATTGGGTAACAAATGTTAAAAATACTTTTTATATAATAGGTTCCGTAGTAGGGCCACATCCATATCCGTTGATAGTACGGAATTTTCAGTCAATAATAGGGTGGGAAACAAAAAGGCAAATTTTAAAGTTAGAAAAACGTTTACCAGACTATTTAGTTTCCTGTGTAGGTGGTGGGTCAAATGCAATAGGTTTGTTCCACCCGTTTTTTAATGAGAAAAATGTTAAAATGATAGGTGTGGAAGCAGCAGGTAAAGGGTTAAATACTAACCTTCATTCTGCAACGTTGCATAAAGGCAAAATAGGTATCTTGCACGGAATGAAAACTTTTGTTCTTGTGGATAAAGATGGTCAGGTGCAACCTACCTACTCAATTTCTGCAGGTCTTGATTATCCAGCAGTAGGACCTGAACATAGTTTTTATAAATCAATTTCTCGTGCTGAATATGTTTCTGCTAGTGACGATACTGCGTTGTTAGGGTTTGAAATATTGTCAAAACTGGAAGGTATTTTGCCTGCGTTAGAACCTGCTCATGCAATAGGATATGTGGTAAAAAATAAAAAACGGTTCCATAAAAACAATATTGTAGTGATATGTCTATCAGGTCGGGGAGATAAAGATATAGATATTGTCCGACGACATTTATAAGTTTTTCTTACCTTTTTAATCATGTGGTTAAAATTGTTAGAATCTATAGAAAAAAAAGAGTATATTAAAAAAAATTATACTCTTGAAAATATCTCTGCAGTATTAACTTTTCTTAACGAACCACATAAAAAACTTAAAAATGTTATTCATATAACAGGTACCAACGGGAAAGGTTCTGTAGCGTATTACACTGCAAACATTCTTCAATCTTTAGGCTACACAGTTGGAAGTTTTACTTCACCACATGTTGTTGATTTTACCCAACGAATTTGTATAAACAACAACCCTATTTCAATAAAAGAGGTTGAAAAATATCTAAAACAAATATTTACTATAAAAACTTACAAAAACTTAAACCTCACTTATTTTGAACTTCTCAGTTGTATTATGTTTTTATACTTTGCTGAGAAACAACCAGATTTTAGTATTCTTGAGGTAGGGTTAGGTGGTAAACTTGATGCTACGAACGTTGTGCCACATAGTATAATTTCTGTATTGACAAGTATTTCTTTAGACCATACTGAAGTTTTAGGGAAAACAGAATATCAAATTTTAAAAGATAAATCGGGAATAATAAAACCTGATTCTATTTGTATCTGTGCAGAACAAAAAAAGTTTGTAAAAAAATATCTTAAAAAACTTTGTAACAAACAAAATACTGAACTTTGGTTTGTTGACAAAAATAGAATTAAAAATGTAAAGTATGATTTTCACCGATGGGAAACACAGTTTGATTGTATTACTTTAACTCGTCAGCCGATACAGGTTAAGATTCCTATGTGTTCAATAGTTCAGCCGTTGAATGTTCTTATTTCAATAGATATTGTAACTCAACTTTTTCAAAAAAATTTTATAAAAAAACTTGATTTTGAAAAAATAAAATCTGCAGTTGATATTTCTATTCCGTTACGGATGCAACCTGTTATACTTCAGTATGAAAACAAAAATATACGTTGTATACTTGACGCTGCACATAACCCACAAGCAATAAAAAATTTTGTCAATACAATAAAACTTTCTTCAGTTGATAATATAGTTATATGTTTTGCTTTAATGCGGGATAAAGATTATAAATCTATAGCAAGAATATTTAAAACTCTAAAAAATAGAATAAGAAAAATCGTATTTTATCGTCTGCCAATAGATAGAGTTCAAGACCCTGCTGTTTTATATTCTGAATTTAAAAAATTTTTCCCTGAAGAAAAATTGGCGAAGTTTGAAGACTTATCGTCAGTGTTGAATTATATAAAAAATTTTAATAATATATTTTTCGTAGGGACGTTTTATGTAGGAAAATTTCTTCAAAAATATATAAAAAATTAGATTTAAGGTATTATGTCAGAGAGAAAAGAAAATTTCTACGATGTAATAATAATAGGAGGTGGACCTGCAGGACTTACCGCTGGGATTTATACTTCTCGTGCTATGTTAAAAACTTTGATTATAAGTTCGCCCACTTTACCTTCTCAAGTGTTATTAACCGACAAAATAGAAAACTATCCGGGTTTTCCTAACGGTATTTCAGGTAGCGAACTTTTAGAACTTATGAAATCGCAAACTATAAAGTTTGGTTGTGAACATATAACTGAAGAAGTAAAAAAAATTTCCCAACCGCACATTTCAAAGTTTGAAATATTTTTTTCTAACACTGACGAACCTGTAAGTTCAAAAACAGTAATAATTGCTACTGGACGTAGAGCAAAAATGTTGAACATAGAAAATGAAGAACAGTTTGTAGGTCGTGGTATTTCATACTGTGGTATTTGTGACGCTCCATTGTATAGAGATAAAACAGTAGTAGTAGTAGGTGGTGGAGATACTGCACTGCAGGAAACTTTGTATATTGCAAAATTTGTTAATAAAATCTACCTTGTCCATAGAAGAAAAGAGTTCCGCGGAACAAAAATTTTACAACAACAAGTGTTCCAGAATAAAAAAATAGAAATTGTAACACCTGCAGTAGTACAAAAAATTATAGGTTCACAAAAAGTTGAGTCTGTAGAAATAAAATTTGTAGATTCTGGCGAAACAAGAACTATTTGTTGTGATGGTATATTTGTTTTTATAGGTGAAATACCAAATACAGAGTTTGTAAAAGATATATTAGAACTGGACTCCGAAGGGTATATAGTGGTAAATGAAAAACTTTGTAGTTCTCTGTTAGGAATTTTTGCTGCCGGCGATTGTAGAAAAGGGAATTTGAAACAAGTTGTTACAGCATGTTCTGACGGTGCGGTTGCCGCTGAAAGTGTGAAAGAATATTTGAGTAAATAAGATAAGGTGATAGGTGATAGCAGGTAGGTGGTGGGGAGTGTTTGGTTAATGGTCCACGGTCCATAGTCCACAGTCCACGGTCCACAGTTCATGGTCCAGAGTAGAAAGAAATTGTAGCGGCAAAGCGTAAGCTTTGCTTTCCCCTCTATTAAGAGGGGACCAAGGGGTGTGTTCCCCTCTATCAAGAGGGGATTAAGGGGTGTGTATAAAATTAGGTGATAGGTGATAGTAGGTAGGTGGGTGGTTTGGTTGACGGTCCATAGTCCACAGTCTACAGAAAAAGAAGTGAAAAAGTGAGAGAGTGAAAAAGACAATGTAGCTGCAAAGCGCCAGCTTTGCTTTGAATGGTATAAGGAGTAGAGGCTTTAGCCTCGTAAAGTAGACTTAATTTTTTTAAGAGGTGGGGGAATGAAAAAAAGTTTGTATATAATTATAATAGTATCCATTTTCCAACTTATTTCACTACCAATTTTCTGTGGTGGCCTTTCTTCACCTTGTGCTGCAATGTATCTTTCCAACCTTAAAATAGGACAGGAATATTCGTTGAAACAACTGCTCGGGTATCCGTTCAATGTGACTTACAAAGGTAGATATCCTGTGGACCTGCGAATAGACCTGCAGAAACCTTCCACTACCACACCTGACGGTTACGAACCTATCCCTGACTTGAACTGGGTAAAATTACAAAAACAAGAGTTTTCGTTAGACCCTGGGGAAACTGCTGAAACTGATATAATTGTTACAATCCCGAACGACGAAAGTTTGTTAGGTAAAAAATTCCGTGTTTTAATCAACCCGGTGACAAGCGCGCCTAAAGGTGACACTCGTGCTTGGCTTGCGTTTGCTGTAGGGTTAAGTTGTGAGTTATATCTGGCGATAGCACCAAAACCGCCTACTATACAGGAAATTAGAGAACAACAAAAACGGCGGTTATCAGGTTATCTTGATATTTCTGTCTCACCGAACAGAATTTTTATTTATGATATAGAACCGAACAAAACATATAACCTTACAAAACAGTTTAACGAAGTTATAAAAATTATAAACGCTACTTCACAAAAGGTTAACGTAGAACTTGAATCAATCCCGCCTGCGTCACGAGGTATATTTCTTACCGAAGGACAAGTTGAACTGCCAAACCCATCGTTGCTTACTGTGAAACCGAAGAAAGGAAAACTTAACCCTGATACTGTGAAAAGTTTTGAGTTATTGTTAAACTCAAAAGGTCTTGTTGCTGGAAGCAAATATTTAGGTGTTATTAAAGTTCACTTGTTTAACGAACGGCTTGAAGTAAACCATTATGTTAAAGTGTATATTGAAACAAAACAGGAGACTGAAGAAAGGTGATAGGTGATTAGCAGGTAGGCGGTGGGGAGTGTTTGCTTGATAGTCAATGGTCCACGGTCCACAGTCCGTGGTCCACGGTAGAAAGAAATTGTAGCGGCAAAGCGTAAGCTTTGCTTTCCCCTCTATTAAGAGGGGACCAAGGGGTGTGTCTTTATTTCCCCTCTATCAAGAGGGGATTAAGGGGTGTGTATAAAATTAGGTGATAGGTGGTGGCAGGTAGGGGATAGTGAAAAAGTGAGAAAGTGAA
>CALJEJ010000003.1 GCA_938074745.1 uncultured Endomicrobiia bacterium | reverse complement strand
TGTTTAATAGTTATAGATGTCCAGAACGATTTTTGTCCACAAGGTGCATTACCTGTACCTAACGGTGATGAAGTTGTACCTATAATTAATTTTATTATGGACAAGTTTGATAAAGTAATAGCTACTCAAGATTGGCACCCTGTGAAACATATTTCTTTTGCTTCAACACATAACAAAAATGTAGGTGATGTTATAGAGTTCAACGGTATTTCACAAGTTCTATGGCCTGAACATTGTCTCCAAGGTAGTTATGGTGCTGAGTTCCATCCTAAACTAAATACAAAAAAGTTTAATCTTATATTACGCAAAGGAATGAATGTAAATATTGATTCTTATTCTGCATTTTTAGAAAATGATAAAAAGACTGAGACTGGTCTTAAGTATTGGTTAGAAGGTTTAGGTATTAGAGAAGTTTATTTATGTGGTCTTGCTTTAGATTATTGTGTATTTTATTCTGCCTGTGATGCTGTAAAATTTGGATTTAAAACATTTGTGCTCAAAGATGCTACACGTGCTGTAGATATACCGTCGGGAAATTTGCAACAAGCATTAAAACATATGCAATCAATAGGAGTAGAAATTATTTCTTATGAAGAGTTATAATTTATTTTTACTTACAGATCTTTACGAACTTACAATGGCTCAAGGATACTATTTTTTTAAGAACAATTTTGATGCAGTGTTTGAGATGACATTTAGAAGAACACCTTTTAATAATGGTTATATAATTTTTGCCGGGTTACAACCGTTAATTGAATATATTTTAGAATATAGACCTCAAAAAGAAGATATAGAATATTTATCTTCGTTAGGTATTTTTAAAGAAGATTTTTTAAAGTATCTATTAAATTTTAGGTTCAGCGGTGATATATATTCTGTTGAAGAAGGAGAAATTGTATTTCCTAAACTGCCTGTAATTCGTGTAGAAGCGCCAATACTTCAAGCACAAATTTTAGAAAGTATTATACTTAATGTTATAAACTTTCAATCTTTGATTGCTACAAAGACAGCTCGTATTGTAGAATCAGCAAAAGGTAGAGCTGTTTTAGAGTTTGGGTTACGTCGTGCCCAAGGTATAGACGGTGCAATTTCTGCATCAAGGGCTGCGTATATTGGTGGTGTGGTAGGAACTTCTAACGTTTTTGCAGGGAAACTTTATGGTATCCCTGTTAAAGGAACAATGGCACATTCATGGGTTATGAGTTATAACTCAGAATATGAATCTTTTAGTAAATTTGCAGAACTATATCCTAATAATACAATTTTATTAGTTGACACTTACAATACTAAAGATGGATTAAAGAATGCAATAAAAGTTTTTAAGAAACTTAAATCTAAAGGAATTAAAAATTTTGGTATCCGTATTGACAGTGGCGATCTTGAAACTTTTAGCAGGTATGCAAGGAAACTGTTAGATGAAGCTGGGTTTAAAGATGCAAAAATTGTTGTATCAAATGAGTTGGATGAATATATTATTGAACAACTTATAAACAGAGCTGCTCCTATAGATATATTTGGTGTAGGGACAAAACTTGTTACAGGCAATCCTGATGCTGCATTAAGTGGTGTGTATAAGATTGTAGCAAAAAAAATAAACAACAGGTTTTATCCAGTTATAAAAATTTCTGATTCACCTGAAAAAATTTCTTTACCTTGGATTAAAAATGTGACACGGTTCTGTTCACAAAAAAAATTTCTAATGGATGTTATACATTTAGAAGGTGAAACTGTAAACCAAGATGATTTTTTTTATCATCCTGATTTTCATTATCCTATAGCAAGAATAGAAACTAACAGTTTATGTGAAAAGAAGACACTTTTAGTACCTATTGTAAAAAAAGGAAAAGTTGTTTATAAATTCCCCTCTATTGAAGAGATAAGACAGAAAGTTATTGATAATTTAAAAGAACGATTAAACCCAGAATATAAAAGGTTGATAAATCCTCATATATATCCTGTTGGGATAAGTAGCAAACTAAAGAAATTAAAAGAAGAATATATAAAGAAAACTCGGACATAGTCGGCCACGTAGAGTACTCTGGAAAACGATAGTGGTAGGTGGTAGGGAGTGTTGGGTTGGATGGTTGATGGTCAATGGTCCACGGTCCACAGTCCACGGTCCACAGTCCACAGAAAAGAAGTGAAAGAGTGAAAAAGTGAGAAAGAGAAAAAGAAACAATGTAGCAGCAAAGCGTCAGCTTTGTTTTCCCCTCTACTAAGAGGGGACCAAGGGGTGTGTATAAAATCAGGTGATAGGTGGTGGCAGGTAGGCGGTAGGGATAAGGAGTGAAAAAGTAAAAAAGTGAGAGAGTGAAAAAGAAACAATGTAGCAGCAAAGGGTTAGCTTTGCTCTACGGTAGGAACAAGGTGTCCGCTGAAATTCTTGGAGTAGAGGCTTTAGCCTCGAGGGAGTAGAGGATTTATCCTCGTGGAGAGAAATTTATAATCTGACGAGCCTAAAGGCTCTATTCCAACGAGCCTGAAGGTTCTACTCCGAAAAATCGTCGGTAAATCAAATTAGAGGTGATAGGTGGTGGCAGATAGGTGGATGGTGGAAAGGAGTGAAAAAGTGAGAGAGTGAGAAAGATTGTAGCGGCAAAGCGTCAGTTTTGCTCTGGACTGCAATGATCGTACCATTGTGTTTCCTATTTCACCAATCGCCAACCACTAACCACCAACCACTAACCACTAACCACTGGTGTAACAACATATGTATGAAAGGAGGTAAACAAAAAGATGAAAAGGTATAATCTACGCCTTTTTTTTTCTAATACTATGTAT
>CALJEJ010000002.1 GCA_938074745.1 uncultured Endomicrobiia bacterium | reverse complement strand
TGGCCAGGTAGAGATGCACAGACAATTGAAGACCAGATAACTTATCCATTAACAACACGACTTTTTGGTATCCCTGGAGTTAAGACAATCCGTGCATCATCAGCATTCGGGTTCTCAATGATATATGTAATATTTCACGACTGGATAGATTTTTACTGGGCAAGAACAAGAATTTTAGAAAAATTGCAACAAGCACAGGAGTTTTTACCTCAAGGTGTTAGACCTGTTCTCGGACCCGATGCTACAGGACTTGGTCAGGTTTTTTGGTATACGGTTGAAGGTGAAGGATATAACTTGCAGGAATTAAGGACATTGCAGGATTGGTATATCAGGTATCAACTTAATTCTGTTGAAGGAGTTTCTGAGGTAGCCTCAGTCGGCGGGTTTGTGAAACAATACCAGATAGATATTGACCCGAACAAACTTTTAATCTATGGCGTTAAATTAGGTGATGTGTTTAATGCTGTTCGGAATTCAAACATAGATGTAGGTGCAAAAGTTGTAGAAAAAGGCGGGATGGAGTTTATAATCCGTGGTGTCGGGTTTATTAAAAAAGTTGAAGATATTGAAAATATTGTAGTTGGTTCTTACAATGGAACACCTGTGTTTATAAAAAATATTGCAAAGGTTCAGTTAGGACCAGAATTTAGGCGCGGTGTGTTAGATAAAGAAGGTAAAGAAGTTGTTGGCGGTGTTGTGATTGTTAGATATAAAGAAAATCCGCTTGAAGTTATAAAAAGAGTAAAACAAAGGATTAAAGAAATAGAGTTAGGACTGCCACAAGGTGTCAGAATTGTTCCTTTTTATGACAGAACAGAACTTATAAAACGAACGATAAACACCTTACGAGATACATTGATTTTAGAAATTATCATTACCATAATTGTTGTATTCATTTTCCTTCGGCATTTTGCATCTAATTTGATTGTTTCTTTTACTTTACCACTTGCGGTTTTAATATCCTTTATTGTGATGTATTATCTTAAGATTGATTCTAACATAATGTCACTGTCAGGGATAGCAATCGCTATTGGCACACTTGTTGATATGGGAATAGTTATGACTGAGAATTCATATCGCCATTTAGTTCTTGATGGAGGTAAAAGACCACGATTAGAAGTTATATTTGAATCAGCAAAAGAAGTTGGTTCTGCAGTGATGACTGCAATTTTAACCACAGTTGTTTCTTTTTTCCCTGTTTTTGCGTTAGAAGCGCAGGAAGGTAAACTTTTTAGACCACTTGCTTACACAAAAACATTTGCGTTACTTGCGTCTGTTTTTATTGCGTTAACACTTACGCCAGTGTTATGTTTTTATTTACTTCGTGGAAAACTTGTACCTATAGAAGAAAATCCCGTTGGTAAAGTGTTAGTGAAATACTATGAAAAAATTTTACGTTGGGTTCTTGCTCATAGGATGAAATTTTTATCAATCCCTGTAATCATTTTGATTATTTCTGTAATCATTCTCACAAGAATTGGTAAAGAATTTATGCCACCGTTTGATGAAGGGACGATACTTTTTATGCCTGTTGTTTCACCAGCAGTTTCTTTAACAGAAGCACAAAGAATTATGCAAATTCAGGATAGGATAATAAAATCATTTCCTGAAGTAGAATCAGTTGTAGGCAAGTTAGGCCGGGCAGAGACAGCAACTGACCCTGCACCTATAGAAATGTTTGAGACAGTAATAAACTTGAAACCGAAAAAGTTCTGGCGTAAAGGTATGACAAAAGAAAAACTTATACATGAGATGGATGCTGCATTGAAATTTCCAGGTGTTGCCAATATCTGGACACAACCTATTGTTAACCGTATAGACATGCTTGCAACAGGTATAAGAACGCCAGTAGGTGTGAAAATTTTCGGTAACGACTTAAAAAAACTTGAACAGCTTGCCGAAGAGATAAAAAATATTGTCAGAGAAGTCAAAGGAGCAGAAGACCTTTATGCTGAAAAAATTACAGGTAAACCATATTTGGAAATAATACCTAACAGACAACAAATTGCACGCTATGGGTTAACAATAAGAGATGTTATGGATGTAATAGAGATGGCGATTGGTGGTGAAAATTTAACTACAACTATTGAAGGTAGAGAAAGGTATCCTGTTAGAGTTAGGTATTTACGTGAACTACGGGATAGTCCTGAAAAAATTCGGCGTATACTTGTTCCAACACCAGCAGGTTCACAGGTACCTTTAGGACAAATTGCTGAGATTCGTCTTGTTGAAGGTCCTGCAATGATAAATTCGGAAAACGGTCTTCTTCGTGCTTATGTTTTGATGAATGTGCGTGGTAGAGATATGGTTGGCTTCGTAAAAGAAGCGTCTAAATTAGTAGCAAAAAAAATGGCAGGTAAACTACCACAGGGATATTTCATACAGTGGTCAGGACAGTTTGAAAACCAAGTCCGTGCTACAAAAAGGCTACGTGTACTTATACCAATAAGTTTATTCATAAACTACATTCTAATATTTATAAACTTTAAGTCGCATCGTAAGACATTGACAATTTTTACTGCAATACCCGTAACTTTAGCAGGTGGTGTGTTATTACTTGCAATTTATGGATATAATTTCAGTGTTGCTGTCTGGGTTGGGTTCATTGCACTTTTTGGTATCGCAGTTGATGACGGCGTTTTAATCACGACATATCTTGACCAGGTATTTGCTGAAAGAAAGCCAAAAACAAAGGATGAAATTATAGAAGCAACAGTATATGCTGGTAAAGCGAGGATAAGACCTGCGTTTATGACAACTATTACTACAATTCTTGCTTTATTACCTATATTTTTATTCGGTGGAACTGGTAAAGAAGTTATGCGACCGATGGCGATACCATCTTTTGGTGGTATGATTATAGAAACAATCACCTGGTTTATTGTTCCAACAATTTATTCCTGGTTTGAAGAAAGAAAATTAGTTAAAAGTTAAATTTTTAGTGTAGTTAAAAAAATTTTAAAAACTTAAAAAGGAGACAAACCAATGGTTCTTGACAAATGTCCAGGAACAGATTTAAGATATGTTAGAGTTGAAGAACAACCCTGTCCAAAATGTGGGTATATGGTTGAAATATTTTCTAACGAGATAAAAGTTGTTTGTCCAAAATGTAAAACAGATGTTTATCGCGAAAATATACCATCCTGTATAGATTGGTGCAGTTATGCAAAAGAATGTATCGGTGAAGAAAAATATCAAGAATTAAAATCAAGGATTGATGCTAAAAAAGAAAAATTGGATTTTAAAGAAAAAGTTTTGTCCGAGATGATAAACTATTTCGGAGATGATATAAAAAGAATTGCTCATGCAATGAAAGTTACACATTTTGCTGAAAGAATATTACAAGAAGAGAAAACTGCAGACAAAAGAGTAGTAATAATCTCAGCAATATTGCACGATATTGGAATAAAAGAATGTGAAAGAAAATATAATTCAACAGATGTCCAACTACAGCAAAAAGAAGGTCCACCTATTGTAAGAGAAATTTTAAAAAAAGTTGGTATAAAACAGGAAATTATAGATGAAGTGTGTAAAATAATTGCAAGCCATCACAGTCCCGGTGAAATTGATACGATAAATTTCAAAATATTGTGGGATGCAGATTTGTTAGTTAATATAGAAAACGAATTTGATTTAACTGATAAAGAAAAATTAAGAAAGTTTATTGAAGAAAATTTCTTAACTTCTACAGGTAAAAAAATAGCAAAAGAAAAATATTTAACTTAATTTCTATGGAGGGACGAATGAACTTAAAAACTTTATTCAAAATCAGTTACGGATTGTATATAGTAAGTTCAAAAAGTAAAGAAAAATTCAATGGCCAGATTGCAAATACTGTTTTCCAAATAACTGCAGAACCGCCAACTATAGCAGTATGTATAAATAAACAAAATTTAACTCATGAGTTTATCAAAGAAACTGGAATGTTCACTGTCTCTATTCTATCACAAGATACACCAATGAAATTTATCGGCGAGTTCGGGTTCAAATCTGGCCGAGATGTTGACAAATTTAAAAATGTAAATTACAAAATAGGTACCACTGGCATACCAGTTGTTTTAGATAATACTGTTGGCTATATAGAAGCTGAAGTTATTGATAGTAAAGATGTTGGGACACATACTGTTTTTATTGGCAAGGTTATTAATGCTGAACTCGTTAATGATAAATTGCCAATGACTTATGCGTATTACCATGAGATAAAACGAGGTACATCACCAAAAACTGCACCAACATATATTGAAGAAAAACAAGAAAAAATTACAAAAATGCAAAAATATAAATGTACAGTTTGTGGATATATTTATGACCCGGAAAAAGGCGACCCAGAGTCAGGGATAAAAGCTGGCACTCTATTTGAAGAATTACCTGATAACTGGGTTTGTCCTGTATGCGGTGCTGATAAATCTGTGTTTGTGAAGGAGGGTTAAAAATGGCTACTATAGAAATAAAACCAGGAATTTATTCAGTAGGTGCAATAGATTGGGATAGGAGATTGTTTGATGAACTTATCCCGCTTCCAAATGGAACAAGTTATAATTCATACTTGATACAAGGTAGTGAGAAGACAGTGCTCATAGATACTGTTGACCCAACTAAACAAGATGAACTTGTGAACAATCTTAAAAAACTCGGTATCACAAATATAGATTATATTATTGCGAACCATGCAGAACAAGACCATTCAGGTGCTATTCCTGAAATACTTAAACTTTATCCAATTGCAAAAATTGTATGTACAGCGAAGTGTAAAGAAATGCTTATGGATTTGCTTTTGATTAAAGAAGATAAGTTTATCACTGTGAATGATAGAGAAACAATATCTCTCGGAAATAAAACATTAGAATTTATACATTTCCCTTGGGTTCACTGGCCTGAAACAATGTTGACATATTTAAAAGAAGATAAGATTTTATTCCCCTGCGATTTATTCGGTTCGCATTTAGCAACAAGCGACATTTTTGCTGTTGATGAACCCAAAGTTTATGAATCTGCAAAAAGATATTATTCTGAAATAATGATGCCTTTTAGAATTATTATCAAGAAAAACATTGATAAGATAAAAGGACTGGATATTGAAATGATTGCACCGAGCCACGGACCTGTATACCACAAACCTGACTTTATCCTGACTGCATACAAGCAGTGGGTCTCAGACAAAGTAAAAAATGAAGTAATTATCGCCTATATCTCAATGCACGGTAGTACCGCAAAGATGGTTGATTATTTTATAAACAAACTTATTGAAAAAAACATTACTGTAAAACCATTTAATTTAACAAAAACAGATATCGGAGAGTTAGCAATAGCACTTGTAGATGCAGCTACTATTGTAGTCGCATCACCAACTGTTCATATAGGTGCACATCCAAATGTTATTTATGCGGTTCATCTTGTGAACGCTTTAAGACCAAAACTTAAATTTGTGTCTATAATTGGTTCTTATGGTTGGGGTAATAAACTTGTAGAACAGCTTACAGGTATTCTGAGTAATATAAAAGTTGAAATAATTGAACCGGTTATCATAAAAGGATATCCAAAGAAAGATGATTTTGGTCTATTAGATAGATTAGCAGAGGAGATTTACAAAAAGCATAAAGAATGTAATCTTATAAGTTAAAAAAATAGGTTTGTGATGGAAAATTTAAGAAAAGAAATTATACGAATTTATAAACAACAGAAAACTAAGATTGTCCACCGGTTAAACGAGTTCAAAAATTTGTGGAAAACAAAAGATGATGAGAAACTTTTTTGTGAATTATGTTTTTGTTTACTAACACCACAGTCAAAAGCGAAAATATGCTGGGATGCAATAGTGAGGTTGAAAGATAAAGGATTGTTATTCAAGGGGACACAGAAACAAGTTCAAGATTGTTTAACTGGGGTAAGGTTCGCAACGAAAAAAGCAGAATATATTATCAAAGCGAGGAAAAGTTTTCCAGAATTGAGACAGGTTTTAAATAACAGCGAACCACAAATAAAAAATTACGAACTTAGAGAATGGCTTGTAAAAAATATTTATGGTCTTGGTTATAAAGAAGCAAGCCATTTTTTAAGAAACATTGGGCTCGGAGATAATCTTGCAATCCTTGATAGACATATTTTGAAAAATTTGAAATCGCTTGGAGTTATTGAAGAAATACCATTACATCTTACATCTAAAAAATATAAAGAGATAGAAAATAAAATGATTAAATTTTCTAAACAAGTAAACATACCTGTTTCTCATCTTGATTTATTGTTTTGGTCAAAAGAGACAGGCGAAATTTTTAAATAAGAAGGAGGAAAAAAATGAAAAAAGTAAAAAGAAAAATTATCAAGATTGATGAAGAGTTGTGTAACGGTTGTGGTCTTTGTATTCCTTCCTGTCCTGAACAGGCATTACAGATAGTAGATACGCCAAAAGGTCCTAAAGCACGGCTGGTAAAAGAATTTTATTGTGATGGCCTTGGTGCATGTTTAGGTTCTTGTCCAACAGGTGCATTGACTATTGAAGAAAGAGAAGCCGAACCTTATGATGAGGAAGCAACAATTGCGAGAATAAAAGAAGTAGCTCCTGAAATGTTAGAGACACATTTAAAACATCTTGCTGAACATTCACAGGAACTTCCAGAACATCATTCACATAAAATGCCAAAAGGGATGACTTCTTGCCCATCAGCACAAATGCTTCATTGGGAAAAGAAAACACAATTAGAACCTTCTAAGTCGTTACACGGGGCTAAAGCCCCTACTCCAACCACTATTCCTTCGGAATTACGACAATGGCCTATACAGTTGCATTTAGTTCCACCGTTTGCACCGTATTTTCAGAACGCTGATATTTTAATAGTTGCGGATTGTGTCCCGTTTGCTTATGCTAATTTTCATCAAGATTTTCTTAAAGACAAAGCAATTGCTATTGGTTGTCCAAAATTAGATGATATTGATGCATACCAAGAAAAGATTGAACAAATAATAAAAACAGCAAATCCTAAAAGTATAAAAGTTGTCCATATGGAAGTTCCTTGTTGTTTTGGGCTTACACATATTGTTCAGGAAGCGATAAAAAGAACAAATAAAAAAATTCCTTTTGAAGATATAACAATTGGAATTAAAGGTGAAATTAAAAATAAATCCAGGTAGCTTTGATTTGAGGAGGATTAAAACTTATGAAAGAAAAAGTTGAAAAAGCTTTACAAAAAATAAAACCTATGTTGCAAGCAGACGGTGGCGATGTTGAACTTATAGATGTAACTAAAGATGGAATAGTTAAAGTGAGATTAACAGGAGCCTGTGGTGGTTGTCCAATGAGTATGATGACATTAAAGTTAGGTATTGAAAAAATGTTGAAAGAAGAAATTCCTGAGTTAAAAGAAGTTGTTACAGTGTAAAAAATGGAGTTGTTACTTTTAGGGATAAGTCATAAAACAGCACCAGTAGAAATTAGAGAAAAATATTCGTTCTCTAAAAAACAACTTGTTAATACTCTAAATGAATTTTCTATGATTGATATTATAGCTGAAATAGTTATACTTTCTACTTGCAATCGTAGTGAGGTTTATGTTGTGTCTGAGTATGTCTATGAAACAAAAAATTTGCTTGAATATAAATTAGGAATACTACAGGACGATTTACAATATTTTTATTTTCTTAAAAACATAGATGTAGTGAAACATCTTTTTTGTGTAAGTTCAGGAATTGATTCTCAAGTTATAGGCGAAAATCAGATTTTGTGTCAACTTAAAGACGCATATTTTAAAGCAAAAGAGTTAAACACTACAGGTAAGTGTTTGAACATTTTGTTCAATAAAGCGTTTCGTGTTGGTAAATTGGTTCGTCAAAAAACAGAGATATCTAAAGGTAATATTTCTGTTGCAACTGTAGCATTAAAACTTTTAGAAAAACAATATACTTCATTGAAAGATAAAAAAATTTTAATTATTGGCACTGGCAAGATATCTCAGTTAGTATTGAATTATATGTTAGATAAAAAAATAAATGGAGTTTTTGTTGCAAACAGAACCTATCAAAAAGCAGTAGAGTTAGCAAATATGATTTCAGGAAAAGCAGTGATGTTTGACAAACTAAAAGATGAACTAAAAAATACTGATATAGTGATTAGTGCTACTTCAAGCCCACATTTGATTTTGAAGAAAGATTTGATCACTGAAGTGATGGATACAAGAGATAAACCACTTTGTATGGTAGACTTAGCATTACCTCGTGATGTAGACCCTGAAGTTAAAAATATTAAGAATGTAATTTTATACAACTTAGACGACCTTAATCTAATAATTGAAGAAAACTATAAAAAAAGAATCTTAGAAGCACAAAAAGCAGAAGAAATTGTTTTCAAGGAGGCAGAAAAGTTCTGGCAACAATGGATAAAAACTTCAACAATTGCTCACAAACAACAAGAATTAGAATTGGCACACGGCCAAGTAAGTTAGCAATAAAACAAGTTGAAGAAGTGATAAATCTGTTACCTCAAAGTATTGAAGCAGAAATAAAAATTTATTATACTACTGGAGATATTGACAAAAACACGCCAATTTCAAACATTGAAGGGACTGATTTTTTTACTGATACTATTGAAAAAGCATTAATAAACAATGAAATAGATATTGCGGTTCATAGTGCAAAAGATTTGCCTGACAAAATACCTGAAGAGTTAGTTATTGTTGGTATAACAGAATCAATAGACCCGTATGATGTGTTAGTTGTTCGTGCTGAGTTAAATTATCGCTCGCTTAAAGAATTACCTTGGGGAGCAAAAATTGCTACAAGCAGTAAAAGAAGAAAAGAACAACTAAAAAAGTTTAGAGAAGATTTCCAGATATTAGATATTCGTGGCAATATTGAAGAACGAATATACAAATTAGATACAAGTTCTGATTTAGATGCGATTGTGATAGCAGCAGCTGGACTTTTAAGGTTAGGTTTAGAACATAGAATAACAGAAAGGATACCATTTGATATTCTTAAACCCCATCCTTTACAAGGTTCACTTGCAATAGAAGCACGGCGTGATAATTATAAAATAATTGAATTATTTAGTAATCTAGAACATTTTAAGTCTAAAATATAACAAAAAGGAGGTTCTGGAGATATGCCTAAAATAGAAAATGTAGAAGATTTTGTATCAAGTTTTGAGAATTTATCTAAAGATACGCAAAAAGAAGTTGTAAAAAAGTTAATGCCAAAATTTTGTCAAATATTAATGGAAGATAAATCTATTATTCAAGAAATTATTCCAGATTGTATGAATATTATGAAAGAAATGAATTTTCCAATGAAAGAGATGATGTCAAAGATGATGGGAAAAGACTAAAGGAGGTTAATAAAACTATGAGACTTACTAAAAAAGAGTGGTTTTATTTTTGTTGTGTGATTATACTTTATATAATAGCAATTTGGTATGTAGCATCACATAATTTATCTTGGGAAGCACTTTTTAAAGCAGGAATATTACAACCAAAAGGTGTTACTGGTTTAGAAGCACGGATAAAAGAAATAGAGACACCTTTAAGTTGGAATAT
>CALJEJ010000001.1 GCA_938074745.1 uncultured Endomicrobiia bacterium | reverse complement strand
TGTATACGGTAAAACAATTTTTTTTGGCAACAAATAGTTTCTTACGTACCCGTCAGAAAATTCTTTCACTTCACCAAATTTCCCTAAACCTAAAGATTCTGAAATTATTATAACTTTCATAAAACAACCTCCTTTAAAAGTATATTCCAACGAGGCTAAAGCCTCTACTTAAGGAATTTCAGTACTACAAAGCAAAGCTTACGCTTTGCTGCTACATTGTTTATGAAATTTTGTAACTAGTAATCGGTAATCAGTAAATGGGACCCGTCCCCATTTTTCCTCTTCAATCTTCGGATTAGAACCTTCAGGCTCGTTGGAATAGAGCTTTTAGGCTCGTTAGGAATAGAGCCTTTAGGCTCGTCAGATTATAAATTTCTCTCCCACGAGACTAAAGCCTCTACTCCAAGAATTTTACTAGACACCTTAATAGTGTCCAAATCTGCAATAGCAATAGCACCGCTACCGTGAACCGTGGACTATGGACCATTGACTATCAACTCCACACTCCCTATCCACCTATAGAGTCCTAATTTCCCTCCTATCAAGGAGGGATTCAAGGGAGGTGTTTATTACTCCTACTATCACCTACCACCTAATTTTAAACACACCCCTTTAATCCCCTCTTGATAGAGGGAAACACACCCCTTAGTCCCCTCTTAATAGAGGGGGAAGCAAAGCTTACGCTTTGCCGCTACATTAATTTCTTTTTCACCCTCTCACTTTCTCACTTTTTCTCTGTGGACCGTGGACTGTGGACTATGGACTATCAACTCCACACTCCCTATCAACCTACCTGCTATCACCTATCACCTGTCTTTTTCACTTTCTCACTCTCTCACTTTTTCACTTCTTCTCTATGTACCAATTGACTGTGGACCATCAACTGACAACTACCAAGGAAGACCTGTTGGCGGTACTGTTTGCCAACTTTTTCTTACTAAAACCACGTTTAACGCTGGCAGGTCTAAAGAATCGTCAAAAAACACTATTGACCGTTCAGCAGCGCCAACTGCTCTCGTTACCGTTCCTACTACCCATACAGCACCGTAATAATCCATTGCGTTCTCTATTAGAAAATTCCCACCTATATATAAAAATCCTTTTAACCCAACATCAGTATCTTCTGCTCTAGGCGGTTGTAAATCGCCTACCTGGTTCCATGTCTCAGCACCAAACTTAAACGTAGACCTGTTTCGTTGATACCCATCGTCTGCTGGATATTCGTTTTTTGCAGCAGTGTCCCAGTATATATTTGCTCCTGTAACTCTTATCTTAGTATATTCTTTATATGCTTCAGGAGGAACTTTACAATTTTCCAACCCTATCTCTTGCCAGTTCAAATTATCACCACAATAATTTGTCAAATTACCTCTTATAATCATTTGTCCTATAATACCGCAACCTTCATCAGCAGGACCTCCAGTAAGAATAAGATCACCGTCCCAATACCATACACGGTTTAATGCATGTAATGGATGGCGCCACGGGTTCTGAAAATGAGGTAGGCCATTATGACTCTGCCCGCCAAGTTTGCACGAACTTAAGTTTGTAGTAGAAGTTATTGTTCTATTACTTTTTCTTATCGTATACCTTTCCCACCATTTTGGTCCTGTATAATTTGTCATCTTTGAACACGCATAGACATTAAGTGTATTTATTGTATCACTACTTTTCATCCCAGAAACTGTTGGACCGACCCAGTTAGCAGGTGGTGAAGTTGGCGACCCTGTAGTCCAGTAACAGTTATACCAATAATAAGCATCTTGAGAAGTATACACTAAATACACACTTGCAGGCTGTGTTGCTGAAGAACGTAATGTTGCAAAATCTAACACAGGTAAATCTGGTACAGGGTAGTCAGACCACCATTCTATATTATCCGTATTTGGCGGGTCAAGACCGTTTGTATCTCTTGGATACGACCCTATTGTACAACGTACTACATTACGGGAAAATTTTCTCGGGAAATAACATTTACCAATTTCTGCGTCTGTTATTACAATATCAGAATGTGACATTATAGGCCCCCAGTGAACATAAAACGCGTTACCTAAATTTATCTGCCCTTTGGAAATAATTGCCCCGGGAATAGTTTGGTTTTTGACTACAACTTTTACAGCACGGACTTCGCCCGTAGTAGCATCTTTACCTTCAGAAAGGATTGTAACTTCTCTTTCGTGTGGACCAGAGGAAAATTTAATCCTGTAATACCCTTTTGGAATATCGTTATAAATCACATCAAAATTATATCCTGCAATAGGTATACCTTTAGATGCTTGAGCCCAAGTTCCAGTAGAACTTTTAAGTTTCCACAGTGCACGTTCTACACCTGCTTCTGCAAAACTTAATGCAGAGGTTCTACCATGGAACTTAACTGCCCAGCGGGATTGGTTCTCTACCCAACGAACTAATTCCGGAATAATTATTATAAGAAATAACATTATAGCTATTACTATAGGCAATATTTGTCCTTTGGTTTTCATAACTTCTTTAATACCAATGTTAATTTACTTGAAACTCCACTACAAAGCAAAGCTTACGCTTTGCTGCTACATTGTTTATGAAATTTTGTAACCAGTAATCGGTAATCAGTAAATGGGACCCGTCCCCATTTTTCCTCTTAAATCTTCGGAGTAGAGCCTTCAAGCTCGTTGGAATAGAGCCTTTATAGGCTCGTTATATTATAATTTTTTCTTCACGAGGCTAAAGCCTCTACTCCAAGAATTTCAGTAGATACCTTAATAGTGTCCAAATGTGCAATAGCAATCGCACACCGCTACCGTGGACCATGGACCATTGACTATCAACCCCACACTTCCTACCACCTATCTGCTATCACCTACCACCATTTAGTTTCTAGTTCATCACCATAACTTTTTCCGAAGCCATATGTAACGCTTTCTTTTTTATATCGTAAACATACATTTCTAAAGTGAGTGCTATGGAAACAATGTTCATTTCGTAAGATTTCGGAAATACAGCAGTAAAATAAGTAACATTGTTAGATAAAACTTTAGTGTTGTTGTCTATAACTTGAACAAGTTTACGATTTTGTTGGTAATAAGTTACAGTAGAACCTTCAATTGTTTGAAATTGTATTTTAGAATAATAAGGTTGTCCAGAATTTTGTGATATAACTATTGTATCACTTCTACCATTTCTTAAATTCCATACTATTAAATCAAGTATATTCCGCGCTTCCTGTTGTAGAACACGTTGTGCGTTGGATAACCTATAAAACCGCCATATTTGTAAATAAAGTTCATAAACTGAAAGAGATAATATACCTAATATTGTAATGATAATCAATACTTCAACCAAAGTCCAACCAAGATTTTGTTTTTTATATATATTTACCATGCAAGGTCCTGACCGGTAACTTTTTGTCCTGGTAAAACTGTAATATTACTTCTGCTTCTTAAAGTAATAATAGGATTGCCTTGTAAAGTGTAAGTTGTATAATACCCGTATAAATTATACCTTAAATTTGCCCCACCTATCACTTCAACTTCATATGTTCCATCTTCGTAACTGCTTGTAATAAAATATGGAGGACCTGTTAAAGTGTTGTAAGACAATGTTGGTGGAACACCTGTAATTGTCGTAGTAGAAGCAATAATAAGAACACCAGTAGGTATAGGTTTGTTATCATAAGTCACCTTACCTGAAATCTTCCCTAAAGTACCTCTTATAGTAAAAGTTCCTGCATGAACTGTCACACCAGCAGTTACAGTAACCGTACTAACCAAAGGAGTGGAAGTTTCTTTACTTGAAAGGACAGGTTTTATATAATAAGTCCCACTGGAAAGGTTTATTATAACAAAATTACCGTCATCGCCAGAAACACCTTCTCCACAGGAAATACCATAGTTATTCGCTGCAATAAAAACTACTGACGGGATTGGGTTTATCCCGTCTCTTGTAGCATATCCTTTTACTTTACCTCCTTGAGATAAAACAAAATCTACTCCGCTTGTAATCTGGCCTAAGTTGACATTTACACTATCTCTTACAGCAGTAACGTACAACGGATTTTCGTTACCCGGGTTGGCAGTTACTGTATGTACCCCTGCAGGAACATTTATAAAATACAACCCTAAAGAATTAGTAGTTGTAGAATATACACCACTAACTACTATTTTTATAAACCCTAAAGGTGTTCCAACTGCGTTTGTTACTCTACCGCTTATGTACCCGCCAAAAGATTGTTCAGTAAGATAGGAATAGTGAACTCCTGCTACTCTCCACGAGGGAACTGTGGTCCCCGTAGGGACTCCTTGAACACCTGTGCTTACCGAAACTTGAGTTATTTCTGCAACATATTCTTTAGACGAAATAATTACGTTCCACACACCTGTCGCTACATTTATAAGTTCAAACTTTGCCACAGCTGGAGAACCTGTCATAAAAGCATAACTTACACCGGACAAACCGTCACTACAAGTTACCGCAGCACCTACTGCAGGCGTCCCTGTAAAAGGTGGATGAAAAACAGTAGAGTTCCGCGGTAAAACCTGGATAGGTTTACGAAACTCTACGAAATCTTTGTTGTTGTTGTCGGAATCGTAACAACAACCTAACCCTGGGCTATATCCTAAAGTAGAAACTTTCCTTACATACTGTTCATCAATTTCTAAACCTGTAGCTTGGTCAATCCCGTCAGTTTCATAAATTGGTGCAGATTTTGCTCCTTCGTTCCAATCCCAACCTACTGCATCAATCCTTTTCAAAGTAGATATATAATAAATTTCCACTCCACCACCTGCGTATTGCACGCCATCTTCTTCTCTTGTCTTTATTATGTTAGGAAACCCGGGGTTGCTTTCATCGTATACCGCATCTGCTGAAATACTTATCCCACCAATTGTAATTGTAGTAGTATTCGCAATTAAATAATATCCTGACGGCGGGATGGATAAAGTATAATATTTAAGAACAACATTTATAGGTGTAGCATCAGCAGTAGATTGATATTTCAACCCTACAATACCTGAAGTACTACTTTCAGCCATTTGAAAATAGTAAGTAGTTGGATTATAAAGTTCAACCCATTCCTGGACAAACCCTGAAGCTGCCCGTGTTGACCCACACACTTGAGAAATTACAATATGGTCGTTTAACCAAACATAACCAAACACAGTACCTGTAGATTTCGGTTGTAACAAAAAATTAACCGTTTGCGGGTTAGCACCAACGGAAACTTGTTGTGAGTTAGAATAATAAAACGGGTGTGACGCTACAACCCAGTAACTGCCCGGAGAAAGACGAATTGAATAATTTCCGTTAGCATCGCTAACATCACGCCATCCTACATTTTCTGCTATAATTACGGTAACGTCTTTAACAGGAGTAAGAGTTTGAGAATTTCTTACCACACCTTTTATTTCACCTGTTAACGCAACATAATCCGGGTTAGAAATTGCAGTTCTTATTTGAGAAACTCTAGGTTTACCATATTGATAGTAAAGCACGCTTACTTCAATACCTTTCATTCCAGTATCATTAGCTTCCGGCGGAAGCGGTTGTAACTCGCCATCAACTTCTTGTACTTTACATACCCAAGTGTATCTTTTAAACATAATCCCACCTTCTAAAATATTCTCAGGCGGAAAATAGCCAGTATCATAAGGTATAGGCGGTGAAACAGAATTATCGTAAGCAGTAAAAGTTGTTACTAACACTTTATGGTATGACATTTGTTTTAATATTTGAATCTTTTCCTGAGCGAGGTTCGCCGCTAAAGTTTTTGCTTTAGAAAACATAAGCCCTCGCGCAATATTGTTAAAACTTGCTATAAACGATACCACAACAACAGAAATAATTACTATAGCTATAATAAACTCTACTAAAGTTGCACCTTTGTTGGTCAGTTGTTGGAAAGAATAGTGTGTTAGTTTCACTTTATCTCCTCGTAAAAAAAGAGAAGTGTAAAACATTATAAATCTTTGTTATTAAATTACTAAAAAATTTCCATTAATTCAATGGTTAGAATTTAGCGTTTTTTTTAAAAAGTGTTCAGGAAAGAATAATCAATACTAAACAATTTTTTCTATCTCTTTAATCGTCTCTATGATAAAAATTTCGCAATCTTTTCGTTGTGCGACAATCCTATCTGCTAATTTTGGAATAAAAATTTTTTTATACCCGAGTTTAACAATTTCGTTTAACCGTTCGTTCAAAAAACTTATCGGCCGAACTTCACCTGTAAGCCCTACTTCTCCAAGATATACTGTGTTACTATCAACCTCTAAGTTTTTATGAGCAGAAAATATCGCAACACATATTGCAAGGTCAATAGCAGTCTCTTTTGTTTTTAACCCTGAAATAATGTTTAAATATACATCTTCATACATCAGTGTAATACCAGCAAACTTTTCTAACACAGAAATCAATAATATCGCACGGTTATAATCTATACCTGAAACTACACGTCGTGGTTGCGGAAAATACGATTTTGTAACTAACGATTGAATCTGTGTAAGTATAGGTCGTGTACCTTCTAAAATACACGTAGTAACTGTACCTACACGGTTCGTATGATGTTCCACGAACAATTCTGACGGGTTCGGTATTTCTTTAAGTCCTAACGAAGTCATCTCAAAAACGCCAATTTCTGAAGTTGGACCAAACCTGTTTTTGTAAACTCTTAATATACGGTAATTTTGCATCGTCTCAGATTCAAAATATAAAACAGTATCCACCATATGTTCTAACAACCTTGGACCTGCAATATCACCCTCTTTAGTTACATGGCCAAGAATAAATACAGTAATATTCTTACCTTTGGCAAATTTTATAACTTCTGCAGTAACACCACGAACTTGCGGTATACTTCCTTGAGTGTTGGGGATGTATTCAGAATAAAGTGTCTGTATAGAATCAAGAATTAGTACATCAACTGATAAATTTTCTACTATTTCTGTTATACGTTCAATTGACGTCTCAGAAACAACAAAAATCTTGTCATTATTAATATTTAACCTTTGAGCACGAAGTTTTACCTGTTGGACCGACTCTTCACCAGAAACGTACAACACTTTAATTTCCTGATTATCTTTTAGACAAGAAGTTATAATTTTGTCAGCAACTTGTAACATCAATGTAGACTTCCCAATACCAGGCTCACCACCAAGTAAAATTATTGACCCAGGAACAATCCCACCACCCATTATACGGTCAAATTCTGTAATATGTGTAAGAATCCTTTTAGATACGGAAGCATCAGAAATTTGGTTCAAAGGAAGAACTTCAGAAGAAAAGTCTGTAATACGAAATGGTTTGGTTTTATCTACTTCAAAAGAAGTTTTGGTTTCTATAAAACTATTCCAAGAGTTACATTCAGGACATTTACCTAACCATTTTATTGTCTCATACCCACATTCACGACATACAAACATTGTTTGTTGTTTATTTTTTCTCATTATACTTTGTGAAACAAAGTCTACTACACAAACAAAGCTGACACTTTGCCACTACATTTTCTTTTTCACTTTCTTACTATCTCACTTTTTTCTCTTTACTAAATAAGTTTATAAAATATAACGAAGTATTTCAACAAAGAATACAAAGAAAATACTCTTGAGTATTTCCACAATTGTTTAAAAAACTTTTTTTATGATACTTTTTATTTTTATAACAACAGTTGACCAAAAACTGTATTCAAACTTTATTGCTTTGTATGGACAAGCTTCATAACAACAAAAACAAGAAATACAATTCTTATAACTTATCACATATTTCCCTTTTAAAACATAAATAGTCTTTTGTGGACAAATGTTGTAACATTTACCACATCGTTCACATCTTTGTTGAACTATTTTAGGTCTAAACCATATAAAATGTTTTGCAAAGTTCAATACCCTTGTTGGAAACAACGTTACTATTTGTGTAGTTTTTGGTGGAACAATATTAATATTTTGTAAAAATTTCTCTGTTGTGTTATAAAATACCACTTCAGGTTTTACTGAATAAAAAAATTTTTTGTAAATTTTGAAATAATCTTTTGTAATAAGTTGCAAAACAAAACTATCTATTGCAACAGCGTCGGTTGACATAATTATCACATTAAATTTTTTAACATTTCCACCAGCAGGACCCTCACCATCCATACCATATATGCCATCTACAATTGTTAAATCTGGCATACGAATACTAAATATGGTAAACATTAAATCAACAAAATCTTTTGGGTGAGGGACCTGTCTGTGATACAAAGATTTTGTCAGTCCGGGAACTATACCATACATATTTTTTACCGCACAAGTAAACCCTACCAAAGAGTGAGTTTTAAGTTTTGGTAAATTGATTATCCGGTCTACTTCAGTAACTAGCTTAGATATAACAATGTGTTCTATCCCGTATTTTTTAAATTCTACTTTAATTGAAGGATATGTGTTTAAATTTATAAGTTCCACATTCTCTTGTTTACAAACCTCCTTTATCCCTGTCTTAGTCACTACTTCATCAAAATTTGTCACTGATGGACCATCCGCTACAATAGGAACTGCGTCTTTTTCTTTTACTAACCATATCACTGCACGTAAAAATTCCGGATGAGTAGTTGCAGCTTCTTTAGGAAAATGAGCTGCTAACAAGTTGGGTTTAAGAAGAATTTTTTTCTTTGGTGCAAAAAGTTCTAAATTGTTAAAAATAGCAATATTACCTGCCAAAATTTTATAAATCTTTTCACTGTTGTAATTATCACATTTAGAAATTATTATTTTAGACATTTTATTATCTGCCAAAAGATAATCTTTGGATTAACATAATTGGTAAATTATATTTCATCATTTTTTTCTGTGTTTTTTTTATATCATACTCTAACCGATAAAAACTTATTTTATTGTTCTTCTCGTCATAAACTGTAAAACAACATCGTGGGTCTCCATCTCTCGGTTGACCTACAGAACCTACATTTATTATATACTTTGCTAAAGGGTTAAGTTCGTAAACAAAACTTTCTTTTTTCACCACAACTTTTATAAACCGTACCTGAGGAGTAACTGAAATTTCATTTACACAACTAATATATTCAAATATAAACGGTATATGAGTATGACCTATAAAACATATCTTTGTAAAAAACTTGTCTATGTTGTCTAAACATTCTAAATAAGAAATAATGTATTCATCTACTGGTTCTCTTGGCGAACCATGAACTAAAGTTATGTTATCATTGAACTTATACATTGGAATTAGTGTAGCCAAATATTGTAAATTTTCTTGTGTAACAACTGTCTTCGTCCACAAAATTGCTTGTTTTGCATACGGGTTGAACCATTCAATATCTTTCTTACCAATTACTGCAACGTCATGGTTACCACAAAGAATATATGCGTTTGTTAGAGATTTGATATTTTCTACACACTCATTTGGGTTAGGACCATATCCTACAATATCACCACAGCATAAATAAAAATTTATTTGTAGTGTACTACAAAATTTTAACATTGTATCAAACGATTCTAAATTTGAATGTATATCAGAAAAAATTGCGTATTTCATAAAATCTTATTTTTTATGAAAACAAAATTTTTGTGTTATAACATCTATTATTAAAAACATCATCGCTAAGGGCAATTTTATAAGCCTTATTATTCTCCACGGTTGCTGAAGAAATCTGTAATACCATTCTAACCCAAGAATTTGAAAAAACTTTGGTGCACGAGATAACTCTCCACTTAAGACATCAAAACTGCCTCCTATACCTATCACAAGTTTAGTTTTTAACTTAGCTAAATTTTTGTAAACCCATTTTTCTTGTATAGGAATGTTGTTATTTTTCTTATAAAAAATTCTAAATGGAGGTTCTGCAGGTAAACCTACTAACAAAATATCAGGTTCTGCTATGTTTATTCTTTCTATAATACTTTCGTCATCAGGATCAAAATATCCGTGATGAACACCTACAACTTCTACAGAATATCTTTTTGTTATAAACAATTTAACTTTTTCTACCACCTGTTGCCTACTTCCTAAAAGAAATAACTTATAGCCTTTTTTGTGTGCTAACTTGAATATGTCACAAACAACATCTACACCTGTAATACGAGAAAATTTCTTCCCAGTTAACAAAAATCCTACCATAATAATACCTAAAGAATCAGGTAAAACTAACGCTGCGTCTTTTACTGCTTTAAAAATTGTGTAGTCAAACTTTGTCTGAAGATAAATTAATGAATTTAAAGTAACAACTTGACAAGGGCGAGTGTTTGAGGAAGAAAGTAACTTTGAAATCTGTTTAATTACTTCTTCTTTTTTAGCAAATAAAATTTTAATTTTGTTTATCTCTACAACATTTTGTGGCATTACACCACAACTTCTTCTTTCTGCAATTTTAACGAGATAACTTTGGATACACCCATCTCTTCCATAGAAATACCATATATCGTATCTAAAAACTCCATTGTACGTACAACATGAGTAATCAAAATAAACTTTACTGAACTTGAAAATTCTTTTAACAATTTCATGAACCGAACAATATTGGCTTCATCAAGTTGTGCATCTGCTTCATCTAAGATACATATAGGTGCAGGTTTCACCATAAAAAAAGAAAAAAGTAATGCTAACGCTGCTAACGATTTTTCTCCACCAGACAAAGAATAAATATGTTGCAATTTTTTCCCTGGTGGCTGAACTATAATATCAATCCCTGACTCTAAAAGGTTATCCTCATTAGTAAGCACAAGTTCTGCTTTCCCACCTTCAAACAAAATGTTACAGATCTTTTTAAAATTCTCTCTAACTTTCAAAAATGTTTCTTTAAAATTGTTACTAATTTTTTCGTTAATTTGTGCAATTGCTTGTTTTATATCTTGTTGAGATTTTAACAAATCTTGTTGTTGAGTTAACAAAGTGTTATATTTCTCTTCTAACTGTGCGTATTCTTCAGGTGCAGCAAGGTTTATTGCTCCCATAGATTCAATACGTTTTTTAAGTCGTTCAAGATGTTGAGGATCCACTTCTATATTGGAATACAAATTTTTGGCTTCATCTAAAGAAATGTTGTATTTTTCTAACAACCAGTTGGAAAAATTAGTTTTTTGTGTAGAACAACTGTTAAGTTCTAATTCTAAGAGTTTAATCTTTTGTTGTAATTCTTCTTTTTTTGTTGTAAGAAGTTTTATTTGCAATTCAATTTCGTCATATTTAGTTCTTTGAGTAACAAGGTTTTGTTCTACCTCGGCCAATTTTTTTTGTAACTCTTGTTGTAAATTACAGTAATTGTCCAGTTTTTCTTCTTCAGAAACAATATCTTGTTGAGTTTTTTGGATAAATTTTTGAAGTTGGTCAATTTCTAAATTTAAAGCGTTGATACGAGCAATGTTGGTCTGTATAATTTCTTGTTTAGTGTTAAGTTCAGAATTAATGTTGTTTATTTGTTCTTGCAGTTTGCTATGTTCAGAATTTATTTTTAAATATTCATCCACAACTTTACTGGATTGTAACTGTTTTATCTCATCTGATAAAATGGCAATTTCTTCATGAATCTTTTTTTCTTCAGACTCAAGAACTGATATTTCTTGATTCAAAGAATTAATCGTATTGTCAATTTCTTTCATTTCAGTTTGATATTTTTCAAGTTGGAATTGTAATGTTGAGTCAAATTCAACTAATTCTTTTAGATAATTTTCTTTTTGTAATTTCTGTTGAACATAGAAATTATTTTCAGTGTCAAGTTCGGAAACTTTTTTTTCTAACAAAGTTTTTTGTGAAACCAACATATGAAACTCTGAATTCAGTTTTGTCAATGTTTCTGTTTCCTGTTGTATCTCGCAAAAGAGGTTATTAACCTGTGTTTCAATAGAGTATAAATCTTGTTGAGCTTCTTTAGTAGAATAACTGCCACCATGCATAATAAGTGGAGTTTTAAGAATATCGTTTTCTATTTTTATATTAGAAAACAAAAATTGGACTATTTTTGTCCATTGAGGGTCAAAATCTACTAACGAAGAAATGTCTAAATTTTGATTTAAATCTACAAAATTTATACGTTCTATGTTCCCTTTTATAACAAAAGTTGCATAACCAAGATTCTCTTCTTTCAATTTATGAATAATTTCTGTTGCAATATCTTCATTTTCTACTATAAACCAGTAAAGCCGGTTACCTAAATACGTAGCAACTAAAGGATATTTCTCAGGGTTAATTTTTAAAATTGATTTCACTACAACACAAGAATGTTTGTATTTAGAGTTTTCTAAATATTTTACTATTCTTTGTAAGTTATATGGCTGAGAAGTTATTGACATCGTAAGATTGTCCAATTTTGACCTTAAAGTATAGTATTCTTTGTTTTTGTTGTCTAAAATAACAGTTTTCTCAGAAATTATTTGTTGTAATTGTTTTATTTGTTCAGAAATTGATTGTATCTGTGTTTCACAACTATCCTTTTCGTTTTTTAGAAGAGTTATTTTTTGTGTTAACACTTCTATTTCTTTTTCTACCTCTTGTTTAGTTTTTTTGTTAATCTCAGCATCTTTTTTTAAACTGTTAGTCTCTACGACAAAATGTTGCATTCTGCGTGTAGAAGATGCTAAATCGTTCTGTAATTTTGTCCTTAAATAAACCTGTTGTGTTAATTGTTTGTTCTTTTTCAAAATCATTTCTTGTTTTTGTGAAATCAACGATTTGTATTTGTCGTACTCTTGTTGAAGATAATTTTTTTGTTCTTCCACTTTCATAAGAAGTTCTGATATCCGTTGTTGTTCTAACTTTAATTGGTTTAATTCTGTATCATAGTTCTCGTTACGAAGTAACAATTCTTTTATTTCTGAATTAAGTTTTACAATATTCTCTTGAGAATTTTTAATTATATCTTTATAGTTTTCTATCCTTTGTGAACACAACGAAATCTCTGTTTGTAGTTTTGCAAGTTTATCTTTCAGCGTTAACAACTCTTTTTCTAAATCTACACAAATAGTTTTTAACTTCACACTTTCTGCTTCATTGTTGGCAAGTTCGTTAATATATGAAGTATACTCCTCGGTTAAATTCGTATGTTCATTATTTATCTTTTTAATTCTATCTTCCAACATACACACCTGTTTTACTACATTAGCACATTCTAACACTTGCAGTTCTTCCTTATATTTTTGATAATTTTTAGCTTTTCTTACAGCAGATTCTAACGCTACCATTTGGTCTTTTAGATATGCTAGAATGTCCTCTACACGTAACATATCTTGTTTTACCCGTTCTAACTTTCGTAACGCTTCTTCCCTGCGAGATTTATATTTTGCAACACCTGCGGTCTCTTCAAAAAGTAACCTTCGTTCCTCAGGTTTCGCATTAATTACAAAATCTACCTTACCTTGAGGAATAATTCCATATCCAGTAGAAGTAAGACCTGTGTCAAGAACTAAATCTTTTATATCTTTCAACCTACAAGCTACACGGTTGATAAAATATTCTGTTTCACCATTTCTATATATTCTTCTTGTAATTTCAACTTCCTGATAATCTACAGGAAATACCCCAGACTCGTTGTCAAATACTACCGTTACTTCACAATAATTTAAAGGGGGTTTTGTTTCAGAACCTGCAAAAATTACATCCAACGGATTTTTACACCTTATCTGAGACAATGCTTGTTCACCTAAACACCATTTTATCGCATCTACAATATTTGATTTGCCAGAACCGTTCGGCCCAACAATACCAGTTAACGCATCATTAAAAGTTAACACTGTTTTTTCAGCAAAAGATTTAAATCCATAAAGTTCTATACGTTTTAACATAAATTTTCCCCTTTATTTAACAACTTTTAAATGCTATATTTTTTCATTTAATATATTATTTTTGTTAAATATTACCATTTTATTTTTCAAAAGTCAATATCTAAAAAATAATTTATTCCTTAAAAATGTGTTTAGGGATAGGTGGTGAGATTGTAGACGGCGCTTAAGCGCCGTCTACAATTTTTGCTACTGTCAGTAAAAATCATAGGTATTTCGCATATTTATAGTTATTTTTGAATCTCCTGTATTTCAGTTCTATCAGAAAACTATATCCTTCTATTTTAATATTGTCTTTTAAAAGAGATTCAATAATTTCTTTTTTTTGAATCTTATAAAACCAGATGTTCTAATTATCAATAGGCAAACCAGTAATTATTTTAGCGTAAAGATTGCCAAAAAAACTTAAAAATTTTCTATGTACAGACCAGCCAACAACTCCACCACCAGAAATATATCTTGAACCAATCACCAAATCGTAATATTTTAATTTTTCTATAAAAACATGCAAATATTCGGGATTATGAGATATGTCGGCATCCATAATGGTCAAGCCGATAAATCAGCGACTACATATTATTCCTTTACTTACTCTTTACTAAAATTATACACAAGATTATCTTTAAGAATTTTTCTACAAATCTGGCAGAATGACAAAAGTTCATCCTCTAAATCTTTATAGTCAGATACTTTTTCTCCAGTAAGTGAATAGAAAGAAAGTGGTTTTTCTAAATTATGAATAAGAACATATTTATTTCTCACCCAGTAAAATTCTTCATTTGAAGTCATAAAACTATATCCTGTGTTTTCGTTTTTATCAAACAAACTCTTGCCAGCAGATGAATGAACTGTTGAAATCTTTAAGATATCTATTACAGAAGGTAATATATCTATTTGATTTCCTATACGATGAGTTATTCCTTTTTTAATCTGGCCTCCTGGGGTATAAAAAAGACATGGAATTCTAAAAGAATCTGCAGGATTTTTTTCGTCTATTCTATTAGCATGGTCTGCTGTTATTATAAATAGAGTATTATTAAAATAATCAGAATTTTTTGCTTTTTCAAAAAACTTTTTAAGAGAATAATCAGCATATCTTATACTATCAAAAAAATTTGCAGTTCCAGAACTTTTAAATCTTTCAGGAAGGTCATAAGGTGGATGAGAAGATAA